>NZ_JBXWSJ010000010.1:0-99988 GCF_059613365.1 Ruegeria sp. BHSA163 | reverse complement strand
TCAGCCCCCAGATCCTTGGGCAGTCGTTCTGTCACGCCACGTCCGATTTCTTCGTCCGGAGTAAAGGCGAGGCGGATCGGGCCATGAGAGATATCTTTGTTTTCAAGCAAGTGCCGCGCCATGGTCATCAGAATCGACACTCCGGCTTTGTCGTCCGCACCAAGCAGAGTTGTGCCAGACGCGGTTATAAGATCATGCCCGATTTTCTCGGCCAAGTATGGGTGTTCATCGGGCGATAGCACTAGGTCTGGATCGTCAGGAAATGTAATGTCACCGCCGTTGTATCCTTTGATCACGCGTGGCTTAACACCTGTCGCGTTGAACTGCGGTGCGGTGTCGACATGTGCTAAAAAACCGATGGTCGGTCCCGGAGCGGTTCCCGGAATAGTTGCCACAACAACGCTGTCATCAGTTACTTCAACGTTCTGTGCACCAATTTCCGTAAGCTCTTGTTGCAACAGGTTCAGCATGTCGAGCTGAGTTTTTGTGCTTGGGGTTGAGGCAGATGTCTCGTCGCTTTGGCTGTCAACCGCCGCATAGCGCACAAGACGGGCTTGAAGTTCCTGATCAAATCTTTTTTGCATGACACCTTACCTCTCTGGCGCCAAAGAAAGGGTCCAAACAGTAAAGGAGTCAAGTCGATGACCTGACACTTAAATTGTTGCCTGAACAGAAGAAGCTACAGTCCCAGCTTTTGACTCACCAGTTCGTTTACGGCTTTAGGATTGGCCTTGCCTCCGGTGGCTTTCATGACCTGACCAACGAACCAGCCCGCCAATTTCGGGTTAATCTTGGCCTTTTCTACCTGAGCCGGATTGGCTGCGATAATCTCGACCAGAGCGGCCTCGATAGCGCCGGTGTCGGTTACCTGCTTCATACCGCGTTCTTCTACGATCTGTGCTGGGTCGCCACCTTCGGTATAGACGATTTCGAACAGGTCCTTGGCGATCTTACCGGAAATAGCATCCGAGGCGATCAGATCAATGATACCTCCCAGCTGGGCCGGAGATACGGGAGAGTCAGTGATATCGTGGTCTTCTTTCTTCAGCCGGCCAAAAAGCTCGTTGATGACCCAATTGGCGGCTAGTTTACCATTGCGGTTTTGGGCGACCTCTTCAAAATAAGCGGCTGACTCCACCTCGGCTGTTAAAACCGACGCGTCATAGTCTGTAAGGCCAAACTCTGTGACAAAGCGTGCTTTCTTGTCGTCCGGCAGTTCTGGCAACTTGGACGCGATATCATCCACCCATGTCTGTTCAATTTCCAACGGAAGCAGATCTGGGTCGGGGAAGTAACGATAATCATGCGCTTCTTCCTTTGACCTCATGGAACGGGTCTCGCCCTTGTCTGGGTCATAAAGGCGAGTTTCCTGCTCGATTTCTCCACCGCCTTCCACGATAGCAATCTGACGACGGGCTTCTACTTCTATCGCTTGCTGGATAAAGCGCATAGAGTTCATGTTCTTGATCTCGCAACGCGTTCCAAGATGCGAGAAATCCTGTGTTTCCTGGTACTTCTCGTAAGCGCCCGGTAGGCAGATGGAAACGTTCACGTCCGCGCGCAGGTTGCCGTTTTGCATATTTCCGTCGCAGGTACCCAAATAACGCATGATCTGCCGCAATTTAGCGATATATGCAGCGGCTTCTTCCGGGCCACGTATGTCTGGACGACTGACAATCTCCATCAGGCAAACACCGGTGCGGTTCAGGTCGACAAAGGACATGTTCGGGTCCATGTCATGAATTGATTTACCTGCGTCCTGTTCCATGTGGATGCGTTCGATCCGAACCACGCGGGCAGTGCCATCGCCCATTTCGACCAGCACTTCGCCTTCGCCTACGATGGGGTGATAAAGCTGAGAAATCTGGTAGCCTTGCGGTAGGTCGGGGTAGAAATAGTTCTTGCGATCAAAGGCTGACTTTAGGTTGATTTCCGCCTTTAACCCCAGTCCGGTGCGCACGGCCTGTTCGACGCAGTACTCGTTAATAACTGGAAGCATGCCAGGCATTGCCGCGTCCACAAAGGCCACATTGGCGTTCGGTTCTGCCCCGAATTTGGTGGATGCCCCTGAAAACAGCTTTGCATTTGACGAGACCTGCGCATGTACTTCCATCCCGATCACCAGTTCCCAATCGTGCTTGGCCCCGGCAATGGTCTTTGGTTTGGGCATATCATAAGTCAGGTCGAGCATGGCGCGCCTCGTATCCGAAGAAATCTAGACCAGCGTATTATGCCTGCCGTGGCTTAGGGGCAAGGGGGAATGGGTCTTATGCGGTGAATCCGGGCAATGCGCCTGGGACTTCTTCAATTGTTCTTAAATTGAAGACCACTTGGCGTGAAGGTTACGCTTGTTCCGCTAAGCAATTCGTCGCGAAACAAGTTGCCAATCGCCCGCAGTGCGTCGCGGTGCCCGCCGGCCGCGAAACGCTCAGCTGAATTGATGCGCAGGCTGTCATCGAAACCATTCGCAGCGTGCGCCCAGATCAGCGGGTGCAATTCTGTCAGATGATCTCTGATCAGCCAATCTGCTGCGTCACAAATCTGTTGGCGTACTTCATCCGCTTCTGCGTGACGTCCCATTTGGTTTTTCAGAGTGATCGCGCAATAAGCCGCTAACAGGTTTATCATGTCCTGATTTGGCCTACGCGTTACGATATCCCGCAGGCCGTCCAGAAAATATTCGACGTCGACTCGAGCGCAGGCTTCGTCATCATGTGCTATGGCGTCAAACTGCACCCAAGTATATCCGCCTGCGCCCCAGATCGCCTGAGTGCTTGCAGCCACCCGCAACGCCAAGTTTTCAAGTGTTTCGTAGCTGCCAAACCACCGAGGCAGTAGGTGTGTACCCAAAGCGCGCATGTGCCGGTGATTGTAAGGATCCAGTTCGATCAGTTTTTCAAATTTGTAGCCGGTCCTGACTTCATCGGTTCGATGACCGGCCAGCAAAGCGCAGTCTGCGGCTGCAATGGCTGGGCTGTTGCTGGCCTGCTCACGGCATTTTTTTAAGATTGCCGCCGCTCGGTCGAAATGTGCGGTACAGCGCGACAGATGCAACTTTGGCAATTTCGCTTCAGGAACGTTTCCGCGCCATGCCCATGCCAGATCAATATGTGCCCGAGCAACAACCAGACCGATCATGGGATCATCGGGATGATCATTCATTTCGCCTTCAAGTTCCGAAATTCCGCACAGCAGATCGTAGTCAGCTATTTCTGCGCCTCCGGATAGCGCGTGTTCGACAGCAAGTACCACGTCGGATCTGGCGCCAAAAGCTAGTAGTTCAGTAAGAGGATAGGTTTCGCCAGCTTTGTCCGTCGCCCGCATCTCGGACGACAATTGTGACCAAAAACCCTGACGCGCCAGATGGCGACCGCGTTCAATTGCCCGGTGACCGATTTGTTCCTCTTCATTCATATTCGCAATTGGAATATTGAGTTTGCCCGAAGCGTCATCTTCAACTCGACTGACGGACGTCGCCGCAAATGGCTGCGGTTCAGGCTGACGGTTTGAAGTTGTTAAACGGGCGAACAGAGACCCAATTGACCGGACCATGGCAAAACTCGTACTGGAACAAACGTGTAACAATAACAGTGTGTCCAGACGGTTATTTTAAATCAAGAAATGGGCAAATGATCAGGCAATTTTGAGATCAATCCCATGTTTTTTAGGGTGATCGTTTCAAAATACTCTAAAATGATGGCGCTCTACTGCAAACCCAGCGCCCTTTAACACCATTTCAAGGTCTCGATGAGGTGGCAGCGACTCATCCGGCAAGCGCACTCGCTTATCTGAGTTCAGAATTGCCGATACACGAACGGAGAAATCCCAACGGGTGTCGAACCGGAACCGATCTATCTGGGTAAGCGACAACTGTCCTTTCCGGTTGCCTGTGTGCCAATAAAGTTTTTGACCGTCCAGTTGCATTCCGGCACTTGTGTTTTTCATCACGTCCCACACAGCTGGCAGCGTCGCCAAGGCCAGAATTCCCATCAGCCACCAGACAGCGTCGAACAGGATCACCATTCCGATCAGCACGGTGTAAACAACGATGAGTATCACAACCGTTCGCTGGGAACGGTTGTGACGAACGAACGTAAAGGGCGGTGCCTTCGTGGTCATGCGTCCAAGATACGTGAGACCATTTCAGTTGTATCCCGTGACAGGTTAGGAGTTTCGGAAATTCGCGTCAGTTGCGCGCGCATCAGGGCTTGGCGCTTGTCGTCGTATCGCTTCCAAGTTTGAAAGGCGGTGCACATCCGCGCTGTTGTTTGCGGATTTACCGGGTCGAGGCGGATCAACCAATCCGCCAAAAGTTGATAACCCGAGCCGTCAGCGTGGTGGAACCCGGCGTGGTTTGTCGCCAAGGATCCCAGCAAAGCTCTGAACCGGTTGGGGTTCTTCCAGTTGAACTCGGGGTGTTGGGTCAGACCCAGAGCTACCGCAGGCGTTGCATCCGGAGAGGCCAGCGAAATCTGTAACCCAAACCACTTGTCCAGAACCAGCCGGTCATGCTGCCATTGATCGTAGAAAGAAGATAATTGTGTCTCACCCTTGCCCGCGCGCAGCAGGCACGCAAGCGAAGCAAGCTGCTGGGTCATATTGTTTGCGCGGTCATATTCAGCCGCTGCCTGCGTTCCACTGTCCAGCCGGGTCGTCAGCGCCAAAGCAGCGTTACCCAAAGCACGCTTGCCCGACTGTTCCGCATCTGGTTGATAGGGTGCGTCAACCAACGACTCGCTATGCAACCGCGGTAACAGGTCCTGCACATGCTGAGCAGTGGCCTGTTTTAAAGTTTCGATCGCAGTCCATATTGCCAAGGGGTCTGGCGTGTGACCAGAGTCATAAAGGGTTGAGGCCAATTCTGATTGCGAGGGCAATTGCAACATCAGCGCACGATAAGCTGGGTCCAGATCCCCGTCGCGCAGCACAGCCAAGAGCCCATCCAGGAATTGCCCATCAGGTGCGCTATCCTGCGTGATCATGCGAAATAAATTGTCTTCGGCCAGAGAACGACCTGCCTGCCAACGGTTAAATGGATCGGTGTCGTGCGCCAGTAGGAAAGCGCGGTCTGCATTAGAGTGACCATGGTCAAGTATAACTGGGGCCGAAAAATCCCGCAAAATCGAAGGATTAGGTTTTGCGGCAAGCCCGGTGAATTGAAAACTCTGCGTCGCTTCGGTTAGTTCCAGAACCTGAGTTCCGCGAACTTCGTCTCCGTTTGGCCCGAGCAATCCGAAAGCGACCGGAATGACTTGCGGAAGTTTTTCGGTTTGTCCCGGTGTCGGGTGCGTTTCCTGGCTTAAAGTCAGAGTATAGGTACCACTATCCCAACTTTCCGAGACAGATATGCGCGGCGTTCCCGATTGGCTGTACCACCTCTTAAACTGAGTCAGGTCCCGACCCGTAGTGTCCTCGAAAACCTTAAGCCAATCCTCGATGGTGCAGGCTTGTCCGTCGTGGCGGTCGAAATACAGGTTCAGTGCCTTGGAATAGGCTTCGTCCCCAACGAGACGTTTAAGCATGCCAATGACTTCAGCGCCTTTTTCATAGACAGTTGAAGTGTAGAAGTTGTTGATTTCCTGAAAGCTCTCGGGCCGGACTGGGTGAGACAATGGGCCGTTATCCTCAGGAAACTGCCGCGCGCGCAGGTCAATTGCATCATGGATGCGTTTGACTGGGGCGGAACGCATGTCCGAAGTGAACTGCGCATCTCGGAACACTGTCAGGCCCTCCTTCAGGCAAAGCTGAAACCAATCGCGGCAGGTAATACGATTTCCAGTCCAATTGTGGAAATATTCATGGGCGATTATCGCTTCGATCCGTTCAAAGTTGGCATCGGTCGAGGTTTCTGGGCTGGCAAGAACGGCGGAAGAGTTGAAGATGTTCAGTCCTTTGTTCTCCATCGCGCCCATGTTGAAATCGTCGACGGCCACAATGTTGAAAACGTCAAGATCGTATTCACGACCATAAACCTCTTCATCCCATTTCATCGATTTTTTTAAGGCTTCCATACCAAAGGCACATTTGCCTTCGTCTCCGGGGCGAACCCATAAATTCAGTTCGACGCCGCGACCCGATTTGGTCGTAAACTGGTCTGGATAGGCGATCAGATCACCTGCTACCAGCGCGAATAAATAGGCGGGTTTGGGCCAAGGATCAGTCCACTCAGCCCAGCCTTGGCCCGAAGCGGTTGGGTTGCCGTTCGACAGCAGTACAGGCAGATCGCCATTAATACGAACCGTAAAAGTGGACATCACATCTGGTCTGTCCGGGTAAAAGGTGATTTTGCGAAACCCTTCGGCTTCGCATTGGGTGCAATACATGCCGTTCGACATATACAGCCCTTCGAGCGCTGTGTTGTTACCCGGATCAATTTCCACCTCGGTTTCCCAAACAAAAGGCGCGTTGGGCACATTGGCAGTCAGACCCTCGTCGGTTACCTCTGGCGCGATTTCAGCACCATCAATTGCGGCGCGTATAAGCCTTAGTTGTTCTCCATGCAGAAAGAACTTGCGGTCACGGGCATCTGGGTTAGGGCGAAACGCAATGCGAGAAGTAACACGTGTGGCATGAGCAGCCAGATCGAAAGTTAAATGCACGCTGTCAATCAAATAGCCAAATGGGGTGTAATCTTTCAGATAGATCGTGGTGGGGGCGGCGTCGCTCATCTTGGCCTCGCTGGTTTGATTTTGGCGTGACGTTATGGTTATCGCGTCAATGTCGCAAGACAGTCCACAGTTCGGCGCCGGGATCATTGGGAAGTTTTTGAAACATCTGTAGACTGCTAAATTCCGCGAACTTGAAGAGGCGAGTTGCCTATCGGAAACATTCGCCCTACTTGATGGAAGTTGGACGGAAGAGAATACAAGGCGGGAGACGACGAAAATGAGTGGGAGAGTGAACCGGAGCGGGCTGCAGGTTGATCAATTTCTGGTGGATTTCATCGAAAAACGCGCGTTGCCCGGTACGGAAATTGAGCCTCAGGGCTTCTGGAACGGTCTTGCGCGACTCGTGAGTGAACTGGGACCAAAGAACCGCGATCTACTGGCAAAACGGCAAGATCTGCAAAGCCGAATAGATAGCTGGCACGCGGCTCGAAAGGGGCAGGAACACGATGCTTCTGCATATGAATCATTTTTACGCGAAATCGGTTATCTGGTCGAAGAAGGGCCCGATTTTCAGATCGAAACCACCAACGTCGATCCCGAAATAGCGTTCACTCCCGGGCCTCAGTTGGTTGTGCCCATTACTAATGCTCGTTTTGCGCTGAATGCTGCCAACGCTCGTTGGGGAAGTCTGTATGATGCCTTATACGGCACAGACGCCATGGGTGATCTGCCAGATGCCGCAGGTTACAACGCTGTGCGCGGCGCGCGAGTAATCGCTTGGGCCAAGTCTTTTTTAGATGAAGTCGCGCCGTTGTCCGACGGGTCATGGTCGAACGCTGCAGGATTGCGTGTCGCAGACGGCACCCTTGTGCCGGCCTTGTCCGACCCTGCTAAATTTGTTGGCTTTGGGGGAGCGGCAGACAGTCCCGATTTCATACTGCTCAAAAACAACGGTCTACATCTTCAGATTATGATCGACCCGTCGAGTGCGATCGGGGCGTCAGATCCTGCTGGCATTTCAGATATTCGCCTTGAGTCTGCCTTGACTACGATCATGGATTGCGAGGACTCGGTCGCTTGTGTTGATGCCGAGGATAAAGTGGTTGCCTACGGCAATTGGCTGGGCCTAATGAAAGGTGACCTCGTCGAACTGGTCACTAAAGGTGGTAAAACGTTTGCCCGTAAACTGTCGGATGATGTTACCTACACCCAAGCTGGTGGCGGATCAGCAACGCTAAAAGGTCGTTCGCTGATGCTTGTCCGCAATGTCGGGCACCTTATGACCAATCCCGCGATTCTGGACGCTGAGGGTCGCGAGATTGGCGAAGGTTTGATGGACGCGCTCTGTACTACGCTGATCGCTATGCACGACCTGAAGAGAGAGGGTGGCAACTCGGTCGAAGGTTCTGTTTATGTGGTCAAGCCCAAGATGCACGGGCCGGAAGAAGTTGCGTTTTCGGTGGAAATTTTCGACATGGTCGAAGACATCCTCGGTCTGCCCCGCAATACTGTGAAGCTTGGCATTATGGATGAAGAGCGCCGAACCTCGGCGAACCTAAAAGAATGTATTCGGGCAGCAAAATCCCGAGTAGCGTTCATTAATACCGGGTTTTTGGACCGAACCGGAGACGAAATTCATACGTCAATGGAAGCCGGCCCAATGTTGCCCAAAGGCGATATCAAGGACACGCCTTGGATTACATCGTACGAGGATCGCAACGTTGATATCGGGCTGGCATGTGGCCTAAAGGGAAAGGCTCAGATCGGTAAAGGCATGTGGGCTATGCCGGACCGGATGGGTGACATGCTTGCCGCCAAAATCGTTCATCCAATGGCAGGGGCTACTTGTGCCTGGGTGCCGTCACCAACGGCCGCAACCTTGCATGCGACGCACTATCACAAGGTGGATGTTTTGGCGCGGCAGGATGAAATCGCGGCTGGTGGAGCACGCGGCACATTGGACGATCTGCTGACTATTCCGTTGCTGGGTGGTCGCAATTTGAGCAACGAAGAAATTGCCCGCGAGATCGAAAACAATGCGCAAGGCATACTTGGGTATGTCGTGCGTTGGATCGATCAGGGCGTTGGTTGTTCAAAGGTACCTGACATTAACGACATTGGCCTGATGGAAGATCGGGCAACGTGTCGTATTTCGTCCCAAGCATTGGCCAATTGGCTGTATCACGATGTGGTAAGCCAATCAGAGACGATGTCGGCCATGCAAAAGATGGCTGCCGTTGTGGACCGTCAAAACGCGGATGACCCGGTTTACACCCCAATGGCTCCGGGTTTTGATGGCATAGCTTTTCAGGCGGCTTGTGACCTTGTGTTTAAAGGGCGTGTTCAGCCTTCAGGTTATACCGAGCCCGTCTTGCATGCTCGACGTTTGGAACTGAAAGCACAGAATAATTAGGTATTTTATGGCAAGAGTGCCTGTTCTTGCATTTTAACAAAAAGCCATCACGCGAAAGGGCTGGAAATGTCGATTTCACTACGCAAGGCACGAACGATCGTGCGCAAGACGTTGGAACATGGCCGCGAGGTCGGAATGAAGCCCTTATCGGTGGTTGTGCTGGATGCTGGTGGTCATGTGATCGCATTTGAACGTGAAGACGGAGCGGCTCCGGGTCGCTTTGCGATAGCTCAGGGCAAGGCCTACGGTTCGGTTATGTTGGGAATGGCGGGTACTGCGCAGATGCAAAGGGCCGAAGCGCAAGCCTACTTCATGGCCTGTGTGAATGGCGTCTATGGCGGACAAGTTATCCCAGTACCCGGAGGTGTATTATTACGCGACCGAAAGGGCGCTGTAATCGGTGCAGTAGGAGTTACAGGTGATACTTCGGATAATGACGCCGCCGCCGCGATTAAAGGTATCGAAGCAGCAGGTCTGATCGGAGAGGTTTGAACTAGCCTTTTGCGTGGTGCATCCATGATCGCGTTGCAAACCAAGCTGCGACTGCGAAAACTAACATTCCCCCGGCCAAGTCAACCAAGTGGTGCCCACCGTGAGACAGTATTGCGGGTATCATCATGATGTTGAGCATTAACGCTGGAATTATTAGTGGTGTGCCACGCAAATACCAAACCACTAAAAGCGACATAACGGTATGGTAGGACGGAAAGGCAATTGTTCCTACAATGTCCGACGGTCTGATCACCTCCAGCCCCTGATGGGCCAAGCTGCGTAGAATTTCGGCGTAGTTACTGTTTGTGACAAGACCTATCTGGCTTTCTAGTCCGGCGGGCAGACTGTGAAATGCCGATGGCCCGACACTTGGTGCGATCCACCAGATTAAGGTTGTCAGCAAAAGGCTGAGGGTTCCGGCCAGCAAAGCTTGGTTCAGTGTTTCGGCCCTGCCGGTCAACGCTAGGTAAGCTACCATAATGAAAAGTTGCGGCAGTGAGCTGAGATAAACAAAGCGCAGCACGTACCCATAATCCGGATTAGCTGCGACTGTCTTTATTATATTGGGCCACGAATATCCGATTGCTGCGTCGGCCTGCATCAGCCATTGGTCATACACCAACTCTGAAATTGGGAAGCGCAGGTAAATCAGCAACGTCGTGATGCCCATAAATCCTAAAAACAGGCTGTTCGCGATGGCAAGCTGTGCAATGCGCGGCTGGTTTTTAAACTGTCGAATATAAACCCCCACAGCGAACAGACCCAATGTGGGCGTCAAACCAAGCCCGAAACCAGCCCAGGCGATGGGCTGGGCCTTGATCATGGATAACGCAACGCAAAGAGCGATGATCAAAGCCAACAGGCAGGCAAGAATGAATTCAGGTCGGCATAGACATTCTGACACGGCGAGCAGCCGAGTCTTACTTTGATTGGTAACAGTTGTTGTCATCGCCAGCGACCCAGTACCATTGGTTTAGGCTTGATTGACCTAAAACTGCGGCTTATCTGTGGCAACGGCGTGTAGATGTTGAGAAATTCACAGTGCAAACTGCAACTTCGCACATTGAAAGTCCGGATATTTTTGGCATGAATGTTCGAACGGTTCTAAAATGCAGCGAGGAATGAATGGTGCGTCCGGTCGTCGGTATTATCGGCAACTCTTATCTGATGAATGATCAATATCCGACCCATGCGGGCGGGACGATGAACTCGGATGCGGTTTCAAATGTTTCGGATTGCGTACCATTGCTTATCCCCGCTGACCCACGTTTTGTCTCTGTAGAAGAATTGCTGGAAGTCTGCGACGGTTTTTTGCTGACAGGTGGGCGGCCAAATGTGCACCCAGAAGAATATGGCGAATCCGCTACTGCCGCACATGGTGATTTTGATCGGGCGAGGGACGCCATTACGCTGCCTTTAGTGCGGGCTTGTGTTGAGCGTGGGCAACCTTTCTTTGGAATTTGCCGGGGATTTCAGGAGGTCAACGTCGCACTGGGCGGAACACTCTATCCTGAAATCCGCGACCTGCCGGGGCGCCAGAACCACAGAATGCCCCCAGACGGATCGCTGGAAGAGAAATTTGCGTTACGCCATGTTGTAACGCTTGCCGAAGGCGGAGTGTTTCACGACCTCTTCGGAGCAACCGAAGTAATGACCAATACGCTGCATGGTCAGGGCATAAAAACGATCGGACGCGGTGTTGTGATCGATGGTCATGCTCCTGACGGAACACCCGAAGCGATGTATGTAAAAGATGCGCCGGGTTTCACTTTGTCCGTGCAGTGGCATCCAGAGTGGGATGCTGCAAATGATCCGGTCTCCCGCCCTTTGTTCGAGGCGTTTGGCGCAGCTGTTCGCAACTGGTCGGCGAGCCGAAAGGCGACGCATTTGAAAAAGTCCGCTTAAGTTAACTAGCTGATACAGCCCGGTGGATGACCGGGCTGAATGATTAAATTACACGAGTAAATCGAACTGCTTGTTAAGCGGAAGGCTACGTGCACGTTGCCCTGTAAGATCGAATAGAGCGTTACCTAGTGCTGGCATGGATGGCGGTGTTCCGGGCTCTCCCACACCGCCCAAATGTTTATTTGTCTCTAGAATACGAACCTCTGTTTTCGGAGCGTTGTGCATACGCAGCGCGTCATAATCTGGAAAGTTGTATTGTTCGACTTCGCCGTCAGCGAATGTAATTTCGCCCTGAACAGCCGCGGAAAGGCCATAGATCATGCCGCCAATCATTTGTGCCTGTACCGTTGCAGGATCAAGTGCGAGACCTACGTCGCAGGCGATCCATGCCTTTTTGATCCTGATCGTTCCGTCTTCGTCGACGACTTCGATCACCTGAGCGACCGGGGTGCCAAAGCTATAGGTCAGGGCAACGCCGCGCCCAACCCCCGAAGGGGTCTTTCCTGTCCAGCCAGACATTTCCTTTACGGCTTGTAGGCAACCAGCCGATGGGGCGTGTTCGGATTTGGTTAGTTCCAACCGAAACTCCAAAGGGTCTTGCCCCGCGGCGTGAGCCATTTCGTCCATAAAGGTTTCATGGAAGAATCCATTGTGACTGTTGCCTACTGACCGCCAGAAACCTACAGGAACCGCAAGATCGGCAACGTGACCGCTCATGCGGTAGTTTGGAACTGCGTATGGCTGATTGAAAAAACCTTCTACCAAAACCTTGTCAGGTCCACCCCCAGCAAAGCCTGTTACCCGTTGCACAGCTTGATGAGTACAGGACTGCGATGCAACTTTGCCGTCGATCACAACAGCTTTGCCATCCTTTACCGCGCCCCGCATCCGCGCCATTGCGGCGGGGCGGTAAAAGTCGTGGCGCATGTCCTCTTCTCGGCTCCAGGTGGTCTGGATCGGTGTGCCCGGCATCGCCATGGCAACCTTCGTGGCGATTTCGCCAAAATCCAGCTCGCCGCGTCGCCCGAAACCTCCACCCAAATAGGTTGTGTGAATTTCAACGTTTTCGGTATCAAGGCCGGCAATATTGGCCACACGCATTCGAATCAGAGTTGGGGCTTGATTCCCGCACCAAAGTTCCAGTTTGCCGCCGGAATAAAGAGCGGTGGCGTTCATTGGCTCCATAGTGGAATGAGCCAAGTAAGGCGCTGAATATTCGGCAGTAATTTCAGTGACACCTTCACGAACTGCGTCGACATCCCCATCGTCGCGCATAGTCGAATTTGGTCGATCGTCGAACGCCGCGGCAATCTGTGCGAACAACTGGTCATTTTCGGGTGGATAAGGAGCATCGCCCCAGTCCACTTCAATCGCTTCGACTGCCTGAATAGCCAACCAAGTATTGGTGGCAATAACCGCGACACCTGTGCCCAAATCGACAACCTTTTCTACGCCAGGCATAGATTTGGCTACACCGGCGTCGAAGTTGTTCATCGCACCGCCCAATTTGGGGTTCATGCGCACGGAGGCAAACATTATTCCTTCGGGCCGAACATCGATCCCGAATTCAGCCGTACCAGTGGATTTTCCCGGCGTATCCAGACGTTGCTGTGGCTGACCCAATAGGCGCCATTCAGACGGATCGCGAAGGGTAACCTTGGGCGGATCGATCTGACCCGCTGCTTCTGCGAGTTCGGTATATGGGATACGCGTCCCATCTGGTGCAACTACCGCTCCATTTTCTGTAGTCAATTGATCTCGGTCGATGTTCTGCCTTTCGGCTGCAGCCTGCTTCAGCGTCTCTCGCGCTGTTGCACCCGCCATTCGCATCCGCCCGAACCCGTCTTTCATCGAGGTTGAGCCGCCCGTGACCTGCAGGCTGAGCGTCCTGCCAAGCACACCTAGGGCTTCGCCTAGATTGTGTTGGAAGTTCGAGATGTCATAGCCTTTGTTTGGCAAGCCCTCACCAACCAGTGCTGAGTTGTAATAAGCTGCAGCCGCAGGACCGTGCAGCACACGGATTTGGTCCAATTCAACATCTAGTTCTTCGGCAATCAGCGCAGCCCAGGTGGTCATGACACTCTGGCCCATCTCAGCGCGCGGAGCGAAAAGAGTAACGCCTTCTTGGTCGATCATGACGAACGGGCTCAATACCGTTTCGCCTTCGCCTGGCTTCAGTGGATTTGCGGCGGGGCGAGAAACGTAATACGCGCCGAAAGCGACACCGCCAACTACAGCGGCAGATCCAATTAGAAAGGTACGGCGCAGGATTTTACCTATGCTTGCCATCGTCTAGGCCTCCCTCAATTTGGCTGCGGCATCGTGGATGGCCGCGCGGATACGCGGATAGGTTCCGCAACGGCACAGATTGCCCTGCATCGCATCATCGATCTCGGAGTCTGTAGGGGTCGGGTTTTCCGACAACAATGCTGCTGCCTGCATGATTTGACCTGACTGGCAATAACCGCATTGGGCAACTTGGTGATCCACCCATGATTTCTGAATCGTAGCCATCGCCTCTGGCGTTCCCAGTCCTTCGATTGTGGTCACATCTCCCCATACGTCAGAAAGGGCAACCTGACATGATCGAACTGCCTCACCATCGATATGGACAGTACACGCGCCACAAGCGGCTACACCGCATCCAAATTTGGTACCGGTCAGGCCAACTTCGTCTCGCAGAACCCACAAGAGTGGAACATCATCAGGCAAATTAACCTGATGGGGTGTACCGTTGATCTTTAAGGTGGTCGCCATTGCGTGCCTCATTTTCCGTGGCAGATTTATGACATAGTTGTCGTAAAATGTCAGGATGTCAATTGACAAAATAAACAAAAACTGTCAGGGCTTGGTTTATGATAGACGTAATCGACGATCCGAAGCAGGCGGCGATCCTAAGTTCCGCGTTTCAAGCCTTTGCAACCTACGGGTTCCGAAAAACTTCGATGGATGACATTGCAAAAGGGGCGGGAATGTCCCGACCTGCCGTTTATTTGCATTACAAAAACAAACAAGACATCGTTCGCAAACTCACCCAGTTGCATTACGAAGAAAAGATTTCTTCCGTTTTCAAGGCCTTACAATCGAAAGGGGCCGTATCGCAAATAGTAAGCCGGGCTATTCTTGCTCAGTCAGATGGAATGGCTGCAATTCTGGCTTCTCCCCATGGGGTCGAGATGTTGGACGCCACAAAATCGATGTCCACGGATATTGTCGAACAAGGCGAGGCAAAGCTGACCCAGCTGTACGCAGATTGGTTAGCGCGTGAAGATACTGCTGGGCGTGTTTGCCTGCCGGACAAAGCTGAAGAGACAGCCAGGACAATCACTGCCACCTTAAAAGGTATCAAACTGACCGCTTCAAGCGCCAGCGAATTTGAAAAAAGAATTGCACAGGTGGCAGCCTTGTTTGGAGCCGGACTCGAAGTCAAGTAACCCGCTGACGAATCTTGTATTCAGGATTGTCCCACAACATATCTTTCATGATTTTCGACATAATTTCAACGGCCTGCTCGACATCTGCAGTATCGATAAAGAGAGGGGTGAAACCGAACCGCATTATGTCAGGAGCTCGAAAGTCCCCGATCACACCACGGGCGATCAGCGCCTGCATAGCAGCATACCCTTCTTTGAAGCGGAATGAAATCTGGCTTCCTCGTTCGTTCGGATCGCGGGGGCTGGCGAGCTCTAAGTCGGGGCACGTGGCCTCGACCCGTTTAAGGAATAATTCCGTCAACTCGATAGATCTTGATCGAACATCTGTCATGTCGACTGTGTCCCAAATATCAAGAGCAGAGGCCAATGCCGCCATTTGGATGACTGGTGGCGTGCCTACCCGCATCCGCTCAATACCAGTGCCGGGGCGGTAATCCAAATTAAACGCGAATGGAGCTTCGTGCCCCAACCAGCCGGATAGCGCTGGCCGCACTTTCTCCGCCAAACGCGGTGCAACGTAGATAAAAGCCGGCGCACCAGGCCCGCCATTCAAGTATTTGTAAGTGCACCCGACGGCAAAGTCGGCATTGCACTCGGCCAAGTGTACTGGGATTGCGCCCGCGGAATGGGCAAGATCCCATACTGTCACCGTACCATTTGAATGTGCGAGTTCAGTTAGTGTCTTCATGTCATGCATACGACCGGTTCGATAATCAACTTCGGTCAGAAGCAATACGGCAACGTCGTCGGAGATGTGTTCTGCAATCACTTCTGGGTCGACCACACGCAGTTCGTAGTCTGGCCCAAGTGAACGTAGTAGGCCGTCCGCCATATAAAGATCCGAGGGGAAGTTTCCACTGTCTGAAAGCACGACCTTGCGATCTGGGCGCAACTCCAGCGCCGAAGCCACCGCTTGGTAAACTTTGATCGAAAGAGTGTCGCCGACCACAACACTGCCCGGTTCTGCCCCTATCAAGCGGCCGATCCTGTCGCCCAATCCAGTAGGCATGCCCATCCATCCGGCTTTGTTCCAGCCGGTTATCAACATCTGCCCCCATTCGTCAGTAATCATGCTGTGAACTCGCGCGTTCGCTTCCTTGGGCATTGGTCCAAGCGAATTGCCGTCCAGATAGATCATGCCGTGCGGCAGGTAAAATTTGGCTTTCGTGGCGGCAAAGTCTGTCATTGAGTTTCCGTCAGGTTTGTTTTCGGTTCAGATGCCAAGTGGCTAGATGATACGGCTGGTCGTGTCCATCGCTCATAGGTCCATGTTTGAAGGTGTATTTTAGATACCTGCGACCATCTGTGTTTTTGCCAATAGCACCGGAAAACGATACATCTTTGCTGGAAAACGACATGTATCCGGGTTTCTGGAAATACGGAATTTCAAAGCATGCGCAATATTGATGTCCCCCCGGTTTGGTTACTGGGTGTTGCAATCCTCGCTTGGTTGCAGTCGCGTTACTTCTCATTCGGTTTATCGCTTGAGGGTTGGTTTACCGACCTTATCAGTGGGTTGCTGATCGGTGGAGGCGTCATTTTGATCCTAATGGCAATTGTGGAGTTTCGGCGTTTCAAGACCACAGTGATACCGCACCAGACGCCGACATCGTTGATCCGGACAGGTATTTTCAAACGCAGCCGAAATCCAATTTACCTTGGCGATGTATTGATCCTGACCGGACTGATCATCAGGTTCGATGCGGTTTTGTCTCTGGCTTTGGTCCCATTGTTTGTATGGGTGCTGGAGCACCGCTTCATATTGGCGGAGGAAGATCGCCTGCGACGGACTTTTCGGTCGGAATTTGCCCGCTATGAGCGCCAAACACGCCGATGGATCTGAGCATTTGAGGGTTTTTATACGGCGTAAAAAATGCTGCGCTTGCGAAATAATCTTTCGCGAGATACATCAGAGCTTGACGAAGAATACCAACCACCTGCGCGAACAAATCGAAAATTAGGGGGAATTCACCGTTGAAGATAGGAACGCCAAAGGAAATTTTTGACGGTGAGAACCGGGTTGCAATGACCCCGGACTCGGCCCGTCAATTGCAGAAGCTTGGGTATGAATGCCTGATCGAAAAAGGTGCTGGCGCGGCGGCGGGCTTTTCCGATGCCTTGTACAAAGAGGCTGGTGTCGAAGTTGTTAAAACTGCAGCTTCCTTATGGAAGGCTGCTGATATTGTCGCCAAGGTACGCCAGCCAACCGAGACAGAGCTGAAGCGTTTGACTAAAGGTAAGACCCTGATTTCCTTTTTTAATCCGGCTGGGAACGAAGAAGGTATGGAGTTGGCCAAATCCAAAGGCGCAAATGTGATTGCTATGGAGATGGTGCCACGGATTTCGCGCGCACAGAAGATGGACGCGTTGAGTTCAATGGCGAACATCGCCGGTTACCGCGCGGTGATCGAAGCAGGCAACAACTTTGGCCGTTTCTTTACCGGTCAGGTGACCGCCGCAGGTAAAGTTCCACCTGCGAAGGTGCTGATCGTCGGTGCCGGTGTGGCGGGACTGGCGGCTATCGGTACCTCAACCTCTTTGGGCGCTATCACATATGCATTCGATGTACGGCCCGAGGTCGCCGAGCAGGTCGAATCCATGGGTGCAGAATTCGTATATCTGGACTTCGAAGAAGAACAACAGGATGGCGCTGCAACGGGCGGATATGCCTCGGTTCAGTCTGAGGAATTCCGGAATGCTCAACTGGCCAAATTCCGGGAGCTGGCTCCGGAGATGGACATTGTCATCACGACTGCGTTGATCCCCAACCGACCTGCACCAAAGCTGTGGTTGGAGGATATGGTAAAGGCGATGAAACCGGGTTCGGTCATTGTTGATCTTGCAGCAGAACGCGGCGGCAACGTCGAAGGCACGGTACCGGACGAGAAGGTTATTACAAGCAATGGCGTAACAATCATTGGCTATACCGACTTCCCAAGCCGGATGGCGGCGCAGTCTTCGTCACTCTACGCAACCAATATTCGCCATATGATGACGGACTTAACGCCCGATAAGGACGGTAAGGTCAATCACGACATGGAAGACGATGTGATCCGTGGCGCGACTGTGACTTACGAAGGTGAGATAACCTTCCCACCGCCGCCCCCCAAGGTGCAGGCGATCGCTGCTCAAACGAAACCCGAAGTCAAAGAATTGACGCCGGAAGAAAAAAAGGCGCAGGAACTGGCAGCCTTCAAGGCCCAGACCAAGCAGCAGTTTACCCTGCTTGGCGTGGGTGGCGCGCTGATGCTGCTGGTAGGGTTGGTCGCTCCGGCCAGCTTCATGCAGCATTTTATTGTTTTCGTGCTGGCCATTTTTGTGGGCTTTCAGGTGATCTGGAATGTCTCACACAGCCTGCACACACCACTGATGGCGATTACAAATGCCATCTCGTCGATCATCATTGTTGGGGCGTTGATGCAGATTGGATCAGGATCATTTATGGTTATTATGCTGGCGGCACTCTCGGTATTCATGGCCGGGATCAACATCTTCGGTGGCTTCCTCGTAACCCGGCGCATGCTCGCCATGTTCCAGAAATCTTAAGGAGGCCGGGTAGATGGAATTTGGTTTCACCACTGCCGCCTATGTTGTCGCGGCTGTTCTTTTCATCCTTTCGCTGGGTGGTCTTTCGAACCAGGAGAGTGCCAAGCGCGCGGTATGGTACGGTATCGTGGGCATGGCATTGGCTGTATTCGCAACGCTTGTTGGCCCAGGGTCCGGCCTGTGGCTGCTGTCGATACTGTTGATCGTTGGCGGTGGTTTAATCGGTCAATACGTCGCTCAGCGCGTTCAAATGACCGAGATGCCGCAGCTTGTGGCCGCTATGCACTCGCTAGTTGGCCTGGCGGCGGTATTCGTTGGCTTTAACGCGCATTTTGAGATCGGCAACGTAGCGCAAGTTATGGCCATAGCGGATACGGCGAAGGAAGCAGATCTTTCCGATCTGGGCGCATTTGCCAAGTTAATTGCAAAGAAAACCTCGGCGGAATTGGCGATCCTGCACGTTGAACTGTTCCTGGGCATTTTTATCGGTGCAATTACCTTCACCGGTTCGGTTGTGGCCTACGGCAAGCTGGCGGGCAAAGTGACGTCAGCTGCGACAAAACTACCGGGTGGCCATGCATTGAACGCGGGTGCTGCGGCATTGTCGTTCATATGCCTGATCTGGTACACAAACTCGGGTGGCTTCTTCCCACTGTTTCTGATGACACTGGCAGCTCTGTTCATCGGTTATCACTTGATTATGGGTATTGGTGGCGCCGACATGCCAGTCGTGGTTTCCATGCTGAACTCGTATTCGGGATGGGCGGCAGCGGCGATTGGATTCTCGTTGGGCAACGACTTGCTGATCGTGGTTGGTGCGCTTGTTGGCTCGTCAGGTGCGATCCTGTCCTACATCATGTGTAAGGCGATGAATCGGCATTTTGTCAGCGTGATACTTGGTGGTTTTGGCGGTCCGCAAGGCGCTCAGATGGAAGTAGAAGGTGAACAGGTGGCCATTGACGCTGATGGGGTAGCTGCAGCCTTGAACGATGCGGACAGCATCATAATTATCCCCGGTTACGGCATGGCCGTGGCGCAAGCACAGCAGTCGGTTTCAGAGCTGGTCCGCAAGCTGCGCGCAAAGGGCAAAGAGGTGCGTTTTGCTATCCACCCCGTTGCCGGTCGCCTGCCGGGCCACATGAACGTGTTGCTGGCCGAGGCGAAGGTACCGTATGACATTGTTCTGGAAATGGACGAGATTAACGAGGATTTCCCGGATACTGATGTGGCCATTGTTATCGGCTCGAATGACATCGTGAACCCTGCCGCTCAGGAAGATCCCAACAGCCCCATCGCGGGGATGCCGGTTCTTGAATGCTGGAAGGCCAAGCAGGTGTTCGTGTCGAAGCGTGGTCAGGGAACGGGGTATTCGGGTATCGAGAACCCGCTGTTCTTCAAAGAGAACACCCGCATGTTTTACGGTGACGCCAAAGCCTCGCTCGATAAACTGTTGCCGATGGTAGATTGATAGTCGGCTCAGCCAAATCCCGAAAGGCGCCCCGTCAAGGGCGCCTTTTTTTGTTTTGGCGGGTCCGTAGTACCCTTGCGAAACAGGAGGTGACCAATGCAAACAGTCAACGGAATCGGAGGCATTTTCTTTAAGGCCCGCGACCCAAAAGCACTAAGCGCTTGGTACGAAGAACATCTTGGCGTAAATCACTACGACCCCGAGCCTTGGAAACAGCGCGAGGGATACACAGTCTTTGCCCCATTCGCCGAGAATACCGAGTATTTTGGCAACGCCGACCAGCAATGGATGATCAATTTCCGCGTCGATGATTTGAAGGCGATGATTGATCAACTGAAAGCTGCAGGAATCGCAGTTGAGACCCGCGCCGAATGGAATAGCGAGGTTGGAAAATTCGCGCGTATCCATGACCCTGAAGGCAATCCAATCGAGCTCTGGGAGCCAAATCAATGAGATAGCCGTATGTATGCCGTGGTATTCATGTAAGTATATGAAAATAAATAGAGAATTGATGAATTCAAAAGGATGCGTATAGTTTGCTAAGTTCCACGGAGTAACACATGACACCGATCCAGGACCATCCTTTGCGCTATGCGCTGGCCAACGAGTTGCACGCAAGACCTTTCCCCGTGGCTCAAGCGCCGTGCACTGTGGTGTTTTTGGCAATCAAAAAGCCCGTTGAAGCCGTAGCCAGGGATCAGGGTGAAGACCTGGCTCATCTGAGCGATTTACTTGACCGACACGGCGCACCGCACCCGCAGCCCGGCGCCACCCATTATGCAGGCCAGATTGGGCGGCATTGGCTTAAATGGGAACAACACACAGAATTCGTGACATATACTGCAATTACCCAAAATGTCAGCGAACGCGCTTTCAATCCCGCAGACTTCGAAGTGTTCCCTTCGGATTGGCTGGCCGCCAGCCCTGGTCAACGAGTGACTTCGGCCATGGTCCGGGTTGTTGAGCGCCCGCAGGACGAAACGGTCAAAGCCGAACTGAGCGACTGGTTCGAACCGGAAAGCCTAGCTGTGGCGTGCGTTTTGGATAATTCTGCAATTTGCGCAAGCGATTTTCGCATCGACCCAGCCGGACACATGCGGTTCGCACTGTTCGTCGCGCCCGAAGCTGGTCAGCGCAGAACAGGCCGCATCATTCAACGATTGTGCGAGATCGAAACCTACAAGGCGATGTCGATGCTGGGTTTTGCCAGGGTCAAACAGATGATGCCTCGCATAGGCGAGTTGGATAAACGGCTGACCGAGCTGATGATTGAAATGACGGATGACGATATTCATCCAGACAAATTGTTGCCGCAGCTTTTGTCAACTTCGACCGAACTTGAAACTGTCTCGGCTCGGTGTGCTTTTCGCTTTGGCGCAACGGGCGCCTATGAAGCCATAGTCAATCAACGGATCGAGGTTCTGCGCGAGGATCGGTTTTATGGCGGGCAGAGCTTTGCCGATTTTATGATGCGTCGGTACGAACCCGCGATCCGGACTGTAAAATCAACGGAACGGCGACTGCAAACCTTGTCAGACCGGGCGATCCGGGCAGGAGAATTATTGCGAACGCGGGTGGATGTGGAACGCAGTGCCCAGAACCAGGCCTTGCTGACCAGCATGGACAGGCGTGCTGATCTGGCTTTGCGATTACAGCATACGGTCGAAGGCCTATCGGTTGTGGCGATCAGTTATTATGCGGTTTCGCTCGTAAGCTACCTTCTGTACCCTCTGACGCGGGCTGGGATCAGTAAAGAGATGCTCACCGCCGCGGTAACCGTACCGGTTGTTTTGGTGGTCTGGTATGCGGTTCGTAGAATTCGCCGTCGGCTGGAATAAAGCCCATTTACCAACCCTTACATGTGCTGCAATAACTTTTGACAGGCGTGTAACGCGAGGTAAAAAATTGATCAGTGTATTTACTGCGTGGCGCGCCGTGTCGGCCATGTTCATATTGAACGGTGCATTGTTCGGCATTTGGGCTTCACGCATTCCGGCGGTTCGCGATCATCTGAACCTAAGCCATGAAGAATTGGGTTATGGCCTGCTTTTCATGGCAGCTGGCGCAGTTTGTTCATTCCCCGTCACTGGACGGCTGACCGATCGGTTCGGCGCGGTTGCAATTACTCGGGTGATTGCCGTCCTTTACACATTATCTTTGATTCTTCTTGCCTATGCCGACAGTTTCTGGGCGCTGGCAATTTTTCTTTTCGTGTTTGGCGCTTTTCACGGATCAATGGATGTAGCCATGAACGCTTGGGCTGCAGAAACAGAGCAAGCCTATGATAAGCCGCTAATGTCTTCGTTTCACGCAATGTGGAGCCTTGGGGCCGGACTTGGGGCGCTTAGCGGCTACGCCGCGGTTCAAGTACAACTAACTGTATTGCAGCACTTTCTTTTCGCCGGAGGAATTGTCGTGGCATTTGCTCTAACCATGTCTTGGGTGCATTGGGAATCCAAGAGATCTGAACAGGCAGACGGTAGGGTGTTCGCTCTCCCATCCGGGGCGTTGGTGCTTGTCGGTGTTGCTGCGCTATGCGGGGCGCTTGGTGAGGGCGCCGTTGCCGACTGGGGTGCGATATTTATGCGTGATGTTACCGGAGCGACCGAAAGCGTGGCCACATTGGGTTACGCGGTATTCTCGGTCACCATGGTGGCATTCCGACTGGCCGGTGGCTTTTTGATAGCTCGGTTCGGCCCTGTAGCATCTGCCAGATTCGGGGGCTTTAGCGCGGCTGTCGGCGTATCCGCCGTAGTTTCGTCTTCTAGTGCAGAGTTGGCGCTGGTTGGGTTCGCATTGATGGGCGTAGGTTATGCAGTGATCATGCCTTTGGCATTTAGTCGCGCAGCCAACGATCCTTATGTACCCCCGGGTCAAGCTATCGCAAGCGTTGCGACGTTGGGATACGGAGGTCTTTTGATTGGGCCGCCATTGATCGGGTTTTTGGCCGAGCTTTTGACCCTGCGGTTGGCATTCGCGGTGCTGATCCCATTGGCAGTTCTGATCATTTTGTGCGCCGGCGCGCTAAGGCGCGCCGACTAATTATCAGCGTCCCCGAATGCGTGGATCAAGGGCGTCGCGCAGACCGTCCCCAAGATAATTTACGCTCAGCACTGTAAGTGAGATCGCCAGTCCCGGCCAGAAAACGCGCTCGGGGTATTGCTGGAGATAGTCAACTCCGTCGAACAACAGCCGTCCCCATGTTGGGAAATCTGGTGGAAACCCAAGGCCAAGGAAAGACAGGGCGCTTTCGGTGATGATCGCTGTAGCAATGCCAAGTGTCGCTGAAACCATAATAGGCGACAATACATTGGGTAGGATGTGCCGTGTGATAATCTGAGAATTGCTTGTCCCGATGGATCTTGCGGCTAGGACGAATTCGCGCTCTTTGATGGCCAAAACGTCACCACGCACGATGCGAGCCGTGGGCATCCAAGAGGTTATGCCGATGGCACAAACTATTAGGATAAATATTCCACGTTCCAGCCCGAAAGCAGCGGACAAGGGCTCGCGAAATAACAACATCATCACCAGAAGCAGGGGCAGCAGAGGTAACGCAAGAAAAAGGTCCGTCAGACGCATGAGAGGTCCGTCCAGGCGTCTGAAGAACCCTGCCAATACGCCGATAAATGAGCCCAGAAACAGTGCCAGCAGCATTGCGGTGATCCCCACAGAAACTGACGTTTGCCCACCCGACATCATGCGCGCCATGATATCGCGGCCCAGCTGATCCGTTCCGAAAGGATGCGCCAGGCTTGGACCCTGATTGCGCGCGCGGATGTCGATCTGTGTGGGATCGATTGTCCAAAGGTAAGGTCCCAGATAAACAGCGGCGACGATGAAAATAAAGAGGATTGCGCCGATCATCGCCCCTTTGTGGGTTTTGAACTGGTCCCAAACATCGCGCCATTGGCTGCGCGGTGGGGTAGTTAACTCCTCCATTACATCTGTTGTTGGAAGGGCGGTCGAGGCTGGGGCAAGCCCTTCGTCCGGGACGAGCGTATCGGTACGATCATGATCAGTCATAGCGAATCCTCGGGTCCAGGATGCCATAGAGCACATCCGCGATCAGATTGAACAACACGATTAGCACTGCAAAGATGAAGGTCAGTGTTTGCACCATGGGCAAGTCGTTGGCCTGAATCGCCCCAATCAGCAACTGACCAATTCCATTCACTTTGAAGACCTGTTCGGTGATAATCGCACCGCCAAAGATGGCGGGAATACCAAGTGCGATTACAGTTACAACAGGTATCATCGAGTTGCGCAGGACGTGAACCATTACAACGGTGTATTCACTCAAACCCTTGGCACGGGCTGTGCGCACGTAATCTTGGTTAAGGTTGTCCAGCATCGAAGCGCGCATGAATCTGCTGAGCTGAGCGGTGATCTGAAGTGCCAGCACCATCACCGGCATGATCATCTGCTTCAATTGAACGACGAAACTGTCCCAGTCGTTTACAACGTGGGTCGTGTCATAGATCGACGGAAACCAGCCAAGTTGGACGGAAAAGATAACAATCACTAGGACGCCCGAAAAGAACGGCGGAACCGAAAATCCGACCATGGAAACAAATGTACCCATTTGGTCGAACCAGGAATACTGGCGATATGCGGAATAGATGCCGATTGGCAGGGCTATCAGGATGGCAACGACGTAAGCGGTGCCGACTACCCACAGGGTTTGCGGGATACGCTGAACGACGATGTCCATAACAGGTGAACGGGTCTGCCACGAAATCACGCGTAGATCGCCTTCGGAAAACGTTGTGCCGAATATCGAGTCAATCAGCACCTGTGGCTCTATCCAGAAGAACTGTACGATCCATTTCCAGAAACGAATATGCATCGGCTGGCCGAGACCTAACGCCTCGCGCATCTTCTCTTTAACTTCGGGTGGAACAGTAAGTGGAACCTGCGCCATCGGGTCGCCGGGGGCAAGCTCCAGCAGCAGGAAAATGACGAGACTGATAAATAGCAGCGTGGGAACTGCAAGAACCAAACGTCTGATTGTAAAGTTGAGCATTAAGAGGCGCCTTTATATGCGTCTTCTTGTTGGAGTGGTGTGCAAATGACCGCGCCCCGATATGAGTCGGGGCGCGGCTTCGCAAGATTAACGCTTATGAACCAGTCTTGCGGTACCAGTCCGCAATGTTCCACAGTTCACTGTCCCAAACGTTCAGGACAACGCCACCCAGCGTGTTTGCGTGCGCCGAAAGACGACCACGATGCACAAGCGGAATCATGCCGCCATTTTGAACCATGATGTCGTTCAACTGCTTCGCGATCTCAGCACGGGCTTCCAGACCAGCGGTTTCGGCCAGTTGGCCGTGCAGTTTGTCGAACTCTTCGTTACAGAAACGGCTGATGTTCTCACCCTGCCATTGTGTATCAGGGCGAGGAGCCTTGTCACACAGGCCGTTGCCCAAATAGGACTGCGGGTCTGTTCCGTTAAAGGTGTTCGCATACATCTCAACGTCAGCATAGAACTTCTGGAATGTATCAGGCGAACCGGGGTCACCGCCAAAGAAGACGGACGCGTTGATGTTACGTAGCTCAGTTTCGATACCGATCTGGCTCCACCACTCTTTTATCAATGCCTGGAAGTCCTGACGGACGGCATTGGTAGAGGTCTGATATACGATCTTCAAAGGAACGCCGTCCTTTTCGCGAACGCCATCGCCATCAGAGTCAACAATACCTGCATCGTCTAACAGTTTCTTGGCGCCTTCGATGTCCTGCGTATCGCAAGTCATAGACTCCGAATTGAACGCCGCAGGAGCAGGAACCCAGTTACAGGTGACCCTGCCAGCCTGGCCATAGCCAATCTCGACGAGCAGTGGCCGGTCGATTGCAAGCGACATGGCTTTATATACAGCAGGGTCCGATAGGAACGGATGCGGATGCACTGCTGTCGAACGCTCGCCTTCCGGCAGGTCAGGTGAGGGGTTTGTCTGGTTCAGCATGATGCGCTCGACCAATGGACCGAAGCCAGCGACCGGAGTACCTTTGCCGCCCTCTTGCATCTGCGCGATCACTTCAGGGGCGAGCTGCAGGTTCCATGCATAGTCAAACTCACCGGTTTCCATAACCGCACGACCAGCTGCTGTTGCATCGCCGCCACCTTTGAAAGTAACGCTCGCAAACGCGGGTTTAGCCGGATCGCGATAATTGTCGTTTGCCGCAAAGGTGATCACGTCGTTTGGTTTGAACTCGGTGACCACGAACGGACCAGTGCCAATTGGGTTAAAGTTCTGGTCAGTGCATTCGGGCGCTTTTGCACCAAGACAATCGGCGAATTGTGCCGCCTGAATGATGGGGCTTTCACCGCCCACGAACGGGCCGTAAGGGAAGGGGGTCGGCGCGTCGAAGGTAACTTTGACGGTCAGATCATCCACAGCTTCGACCGCGGTTACGCCTTCGAATTTGGTTACCTGAGCACAGCCACCTTCGGGATGCATGCAGTAATCAGCCGTGAATTTAACGTCCGCTGAGGTAAACGGTGTGCCATCAGACCAAGTGATTCCCGGCGCAATCTTCCAAGTGATCGAGGTCAGATCTTCGCTAACACCGCCGTTTTCCACGGTAGGAATTTCTGCGGCCAGATACGGCACCATATTGCCATCTTGGTCATAACGAGCGAGCGGCTCGATTACCAGAGAAGCCGATTCTACATCCTTGGTGCCGCCGGAAAGAAACGGGTTCAGGATCGATGGCGCCTGCCAATAAATAATGCTGACATTGCCGTCCGATCCGCGCTCGGCAAAGGCCATCGGGGCCATCGCCGTGCTTGCAATCGCACCAAGCAGAAGGGTTTTGATCTTCATAATACACTCCATGTTGGACACTTACGTGTCTCGATTATCTCCGCAAAGCCTGCGGATTTGGCGTTGCCGTAATCGGGTTAAGATGCTGATTATGAATCGCAAAATCAGCGCGCATTTCTTTGATGGCTTGTTTTCCCCAAACGGTTACGCGAGTTATCGAAACAGAGTTTCGGAAAAAAGCAAGTGTTGCCGTAGGGAAAATTAGCTACGGGTTTGACTTTGCCTACGTTGCGGCCTTAGCGTCGGGCATTCGAGTAAAAAGCTTGCCTAGGGGAGCGGGTACGTGCTGGACCAGCCTATTGCACAGATCAGAAAACTTCGGGTCGAGTTCCAGACCAAAGACGGCCCCGTGGTTGGCGTCGAAGACGTTTCATTCGAGGTCAAACCGGGTGAAACCGTTTGTATCGTTGGCGAATCGGGATCCGGCAAATCAGTATCTTCGCTGTCCTTGATGCGGCTTGTGGAGTTCGGTGGTGGCGAGATTGCAGGCGGTGAATTGCTGTTTGATCGCCGTGACGGAGAGGAAATGGATCTGTCCAAAGCTGACCAGGATCTGATGAAACAGATTCGTGGCAACGAGATTGGAATGATCTTTCAGGAACCGATGACGGCCCTGAACCCGGTTTTCACTGTAGGTCGACAATTGACCGAAGGCTTGCGCATTCACAAGAATCTGTCGAAATCGCAGGCCGAAGATCGCGCGTTGGAGTTGCTTCGCCAGGTTCGCATTCCTGAACCAGAGCGTCGGCTCAAACAATATCCCCATGAGTTATCAGGCGGAATGCGCCAGCGCGTCGTAATTGCCATGGCCATGGCATGTGAGCCGCGCCTTCTGATCGCAGACGAGCCGACTACGGCCTTGGATGTAACCATTCAGGCTGAGATTCTTGCGCTGATGGACAGGTTGAAGCGCGAAACCGGCACTGCAGTAATGTTTATTACCCACGACATGGCGGTTGTTGCCCAGATGGCGGACCGGGTCGTCGTTATGTTCCGCGGCAACAAAGTTGAAGAAGGACCGGTAAAAGAAATCTTCGAAAACCCGCAGCATGATTACACCAAAGCTTTGTTGGCCGCCGTGCCCAAGCTTGGCGAAATGCAAGGCAAAGCTGCGCCGGAACCGATGAAACTTCTTGGCGTCGAGGGGCAGAAAATCGCTCCAATACCCGGCACTGAGGATGTCTTGCTGACCGTTAGAAATCTAACAACGCGCTTTCCAGTCAAAGGTGGTCTTTTACGACGCACGATTTCGAACGTGCATGCGGTCGAGGACGTGTCATTTACTCTGAACAGGGGACAAACACTTAGCCTTGTTGGAGAGTCCGGTTGCGGCAAATCTTCGGCTGGCCGGTCGATCCTGCGATTGGTTGAACCGATGTCAGGCGAGGTCGAATTGGATGGTGTCGACATCATGAAGTTGGATCATAGAGGTCTGCGCAAGGCACGTCTGGACATGCAGATGATATTCCAGGATCCATTTGCGTCACTGAACCCGCAGATGCAGTTGGTCGACCAAGTTGCCGAGCCTATGCGCAACTATGGTGTTGCATCTGGGTCTGAATTACAGGATCGGGTTGCCGAATTATTCGACAAAGTACAACTGCCGCGCAGTTTTATGCGCCGTTTTCCGCACGAGATGTCAGGCGGTCAGCGACAGCGTATCGCCATTGCCCGCGCTTTAGCCCTTAATCCCAAGTTGATTGTAGCCGATGAGGCTGTGTCCGCGTTGGATGTATCGGTTCAGGCTCAGGTGTTGAACCTGATGATGGAGCTACAATCCGAACTTGGCCTCAGCTATCTGTTCATCAGCCATGATATGGCTGTGGTTGAACGGGTCAGCCATCAGGTCGGTGTCATGTATCTTGGCAGGATCGTCGAGCTAGGGCCTCGTGCGCGTGTCTTCGAAAATCCGCAGCACGCCTATACTCAGGCGCTGATGAAAGCCGTTCCTATCGCCGATCCGAACAAGCGCAAATCTGAGAAAGATTTGAACTTTAAGCCAATACCGTCGCCAATACACCCCATCGGTCACACGCCCGAGCCGTCGAAATATCGCGAGGTTGAACCTGGACACTTTGTGCTGGAAACCGATAGCGGTTACTAGGGCACCATGAAGAAGCAAATAATTTGTATTAATTGGGGCACCAAATACGGTCCGAATTATATCAATCGGCTGTATGGGATGGTGGCGCGCAATATAACACCTCCTTTCAGCTTTACTTGCTTCACAGATTCCCGGGAAGGAGTGCGATCCGAAGTCTTGTGCGAAGACTTGCCAGAGGTTGATTACGATATGCCGGTTGGCGTCATTGGAAAATGGCCAAAATCCCGTTTGTGGGGCAAGAACCTCGGCTCATTGAGTGGACCTGTATTGTTTCTCGACCTCGACATCGTTATTACCGGATCGTTGGACATCTTTTTCGAAATTGGCGACGAAGACGATGTTGTGATGTCCAGAAATCCGACGACTCCGTTTGAGCGTTTGGGCCAAACTTCGCTTTTTCGGTTTCCAGTTGGGAAGCTTGCGCCAATGCAGCAGGCGTTTCGAAAGGATCCTCAGAAAATCGCCGAGAAGTTTCGATTCGAACAACGCTATGTGACGCAAAATGCGCCAGGTGGCGTCAAGTTCTTTCCACGATGGGCCGTGCAACAGTTCAGCCATGATTGCGTATGGGCCTTTCCACTGAACCTCGTGATGACTCCAAGGCGGCCGAAGAAAGCCAGGGTCGTAATCTTTGCCGGGGCCAACGATCCTGAAAACGCGATTGAGGGCCGATGGACCCGACGGCACACTGCCGGATCGATCCGCACCTATTGGGCCGCTCGGCATGATCGAAAATCTACGGAAAGTAACAGCTTACGATATATGCGCCATTTCATCAAACCAGCGAAATGGATCGAAGAGCATTGGGTAGCTTAGAAAAGAGTATGAGTGCTATGAAACTATCGCCCAAAGATCTGCTGGACAGGCTTGTGTCTTTTCCAACGGTCAGCCGCGATAGCAATCTGCCTCTTGTAAACTGGGTCGCGGATTACCTGAAATCAAATGGTATCGAACCACATATCTGGCCGGATCCAGAGCAGCCGCATAAGGCTGCGATCTTTGCGCATGTAGGCCCTGATGAAGAAGGCGCCGTGGTTTTGTCGGGGCATACTGACGTTGTTCCAATCGATGGACAGCCTTGGGATACCGATCCATTTGTGGTTACGGAACGCGACGGTAAGTACTTTGGGCGCGGAACTTGTGATATGAAGGGGTTTGACGCACTCGCCATTTGGGCACTTGTCGAGGCGCAACATTTGGGAGTTTCGCGACCGCTCCAATTGGCGTTGAGCTTCGATGAAGAGGTCGGCTGCACGGGGGCTCCTCCGATGATTGAGGCTATGCAAAAAGTATTGCCCAAAGGTTCGGCGGTGATCGTGGGCGAGCCTTCGATGATGCAGGCCGTTACCGGCCACAAAGGTGGCTTTGGTTTCGATACGCACTTGATCGGGTACGAAGTTCACAGCTCGATCATGCATACGGGCGTAAACGCGATCATGGCAGCGGCTCCCTTGATCGATTGGGCCAACCACCGAAATTCGGAAAACATGTCCGCTCCTCCCAGCGATTTGGCGGCAGTCTTCAACCCACCTTGGACAACATGTCATGTTGGCATGATCGAGGGCGGAACTGCGCACAACATCACTGCCAAGGATTGCCGTTTCATGATGGATTTCAGGGTGGTTCCGGGTGAAAAGGTCAGCCAGTGGAAAGACGCTTACATGGAACAGGTACGTCTCGCAGAAACTAGAATGCAAGCCGTGCATCCTGACGCTCGGATCGAAGTTTCAAACAGTTTTTCCGTGCCTGCGCTGGTGCCCGAAGGCGGCGGCGAGGCGGAAACTTTAGTGCGTGCTTTGACCGGCGATAACGCAACCCATGTTGTCAGCTATGGAACCGAAGCAGGGCAATTTCAGGAAGCGGGGTACTCGGCAGTAATTTGCGGTCCCGGTGATATTGCACAAGCGCATCAGCCAAATGAATTCATTACGGTCGACCAATTCGACGCGGGCCACGTGTTTATGCAAAAGCTGGTGGACCGTTTGAGAATTTGATCCGCTTTTGGATCGTTGTAGAGGGAGATTACAGATGCCCGTAAAAAACCGGCTTGCTGAAATGCATGATCAGATAACCGAGTGGCGCCATCATCTGCATGCCCATCCCGAGCTTTCCTACGACGTTCATGAGACTGCCGCGTTTGTCGTTGAACGCCTCAAGGACTTCGGCGTGGACGATATCACTCCGGGTATCGGAAAAACTGGCGTTGTTGCGGTTATAAAGGGCCGGATGGATACAAAGGATCGCGTTATTGGGCTGCGTGCCGACATGGACGCGTTGCCGATCGAAGAGGCGACCGGGCTCGATTATGCCTCAACCGTGCCAGGAAAGATGCACGCCTGTGGTCACGATGGCCACACGTCCATGTTGTTGGGGGCGGCCCAGTATCTTGCGGAAACACGGAATTTCGATGGTACCGTGGTGTTGATCTTTCAACCCGCTGAAGAAGGCGGTGCGGGCGGTCTTGCCATGTGCAAGGATGGTTTGATGGATCGATGGGGAATTCAAGAGGTTTATGGCATGCACAACGCGCCAGGCGTTCCGGTCGGTGAGTTTGCAATTCGGCCCGGCGCACTGATGGCGTCTTCCGACGAGTTTGACATTACGGTTACTGGTAAAGGCGGTCATGCGGCTGCGCCCCATGAGGCGATCGACACAACTCTGGTTGCATCGCATATCGTAGTGGCCCTTCAGTCAGTAGTGTCCCGCACAGTCGATCCGATCAAACGGGTTGTACTGACGGTCGGAACGTTTGAAACCGACAGCGTCGCCTCAAACATCATTGCGCATAGCGTTCGACTGCAGGGCACAGTGCGAACGTTGGACCACGAGTATCGAGCGATTGCCAAAGAGCGCGTGTTCCGAATTGCGGAAGACACTGCTTCGGCTTTCGGCGCCGCAGCTAAGGTAACGTGGACGCCGGGTTATCCGGTAACCGTGAATTCTGAGGCTGAAACGACTTACGCAGCGGAAGCAGCTATGGCAGTTGCAGGCAAAGTAAACGACAATGCGGAGCCGATCATGCCGTCAGAAGATTTTGCCTACATGCTTGAAGAAAGGCCCGGAGCCTACATCTTTATCGGAAATGGAGACACAGCAATGTGTCACCACCCAAAATACAATTTCGACGATGGCGCTATTCCCGCCGGTTGCAGCTGGTTTGCTGAACTGGTGGAACGACGAATGCCAGTCGTTTGAACAACAGTTGAGGACCCAAATGCCGATCAAAAACCGCCTTGCCGAAATGCATCAGGAAATCACTGGTTGGCGACAGGATTTCCACCAAAACCCTGAAATTCTTTATGAAACTCATCGCACCAGCGGATTGGTCGCTGAGAGGCTGAAAGAGTTTGGCTGCGATGAAGTTGTGACCGGAATTGGTCGAACCGGAGTGGTGGGTGTCATCAAAGGCAAGACTGACACAAAAGGTTCTGTTATTGGGTTGCGCGCCGACATGGATGCTTTGCCGATGCAGGAACAAACTGGTTTGGAATACGCATCGAAAGTCGACGGCGCGATGCACGCCTGCGGTCACGACGGCCACACGGCAATGGTTTTGGGCGCGGCGAAATATCTGTCTGAGACGCGGAACTTCGATGGCACCGCAGTTGTTATTTTCCAACCCGCCGAAGAAGGCGGCAAAGGTGCTGAGGCTATGTGCCAAGACGGTCTGATGGACCGCTTTGGGATTCAGGAAGTTTATGCCATGCACAACGTACCAGGGCTACCGGTGGGGCAATTCGCCATTCGATCCGGCCCATTGCTGGCTGCTGCAGATGAGTTCGAAATCAATTTGGAAGGGCAGGGTGGACATGCCGCAGAACCGAATGAAACCATTGATACAACGGTTATGCTCTCCCAACTGATTGTAGCGTTGCAGACTATTGTGTCGCGAAACGTGGATCCGACTTTACAGGCAGTTGTGTCGGTGACATCGGTCGAAACGTCCTCAAATGCATTCAATGTCATCCCCCAATCTGCGCGTGTGGGGGGGACTGTTAGAACTCATTCCAATGAAACGCGCGATCTGATCGAGAAACGTCTAGGCGAGGTCGCTCAGTCCGTCGCGAAGACTTTTGGAGGGTCCGCCAAAGCGACCTACACACACGGTGTTCCAGTCACAATAAATGCGGAAGAACAGACAGGTTATGCTGCTCAGGCCGCGATCTCGGTTGGCGGCAGCTGTGGTGAGGCACCGATGGTCATGGGCGGCGAGGACTTTTCTTTCATGCTCGAGGAGAGGCCCGGAGCTTTTATCGTTTTGGGCAATGGCGATAGCGCCGGGCTGCACCACCCCGAATACAACTTTAACGACGAGATCATCCCGATAGGATGCTCTTGGTTTGCTGAAATGGTCGAACGCCGCATGCCGGCCGCTTGAAAAATCGCAGGAGAAAAAAATGCCAGTCAAGAACCGTTTTGCTGAACTGCAAGATGAAATTACCGCGTGGCGACGCGATATTCATGAAAATCCGGAAATTTTGTTCGAAACGCACCGTACCAGCGCGCTGGTCGCGGATAAGTTGAAAGATTTCGGATGCGATGAAGTTGTGACCGGTATCGGCCGAACAGGTGTTGTAGGGGTCATCAAAGGCAAAGCAGACACTAAAGGCAAAGTCATTGGACTGCGCGCTGACATGGACGCGCTGCCGATCCACGAAGCGACTGGTCTGGACTATGCTTCAAAAACTGATGGGGCAATGCATGCCTGCGGCCACGATGGACACACGGCCATGTTGTTGGGGGCTGCGAAATACCTTTCTGAAACTCGTAACTTTGACGGTACGGTTGTGGTCATCTTCCAACCCGCCGAAGAAGGTGGCGGAGGCGGCCGAGAGATGTGTGAAGACGGAATGATGGACCGTTGGAACATTCAAGAGGTCTATGGCATGCACAACTGGCCAGGCAAACCAACTGGCAGTTTTTCGATCAGGCCCGGATCATTCTTTGCTGCGACCGATCAGTTTGACGTCACTTTTGAGGGTCGCGGCGGCCACGCGGCCAAACCGCAAGAGACGATAGACACCACTGTGATGACTGCACAGGCTGTGCTTGCTCTGCAGACAATAGCATCGCGAAATGCCGATCCGATTGATCAGGTTGTGGTGTCGGTAACCTCTTTTGAAACCTCGTCCAAAGCGTTCAACGTGATCCCGCAGACGGTTCAGATCAAAGGAACCGTACGCACCATGAGCAAAGAAATGCGAGACCTGGCGGAGCAGCGTATCAACGAAATCTGCAATGGCGTTGCTGCGACTTTCGGTGGCAAGGCCAACGTTACCTACATTCGCGGTTACCCCGTTATGGTGAACAGTGACGAGCAAACAGAATTCGCTGCTGAGGTGGCTCGCTCGGTTTCGGGCGCTTGCGAAGAAGCACCGCTTGTTATGGGTGGCGAAGACTTTGCCTTTATGCTCGAAGAGCGACCGGGCGCCTATATCCTGGTTGGAAATGGCGACACGGCGATGGTGCACCATCCAGAGTATAATTTTAACGACGAGGCCATACCTGCAGGATGCAGTTGGTGGGCCGAGATTGTTGAACAGAGGATGCCTGCAGCTTAAGATATCTGGAGCGCGGGGTTCAGTCCCCGCGCTTCCCAGAAAACTCTGAATTAGAAACGACGGCCGGTCCAGAGCTTTCGAGGTTTAGGGCTTTGCAAAGACTGTCCAAAATCGAATTTAACTGCGATTTCTGAGTATTTACGCAAGACTGGGCAGCTGCTTGCGCATCCGCCAGTGCAGACGGGTCACCCAGCCATTTTGCTACTGCATGTGACAGATCGAGGCTTGTCTTAACTTCCAAAGCGCCACCAAACGAAATAAGCGACGCAAATGTTTCTGCGAAATTGAAAAAACCCGGCCCGGTAATTATAGCTGCCCCGGCTTGTGCCGGTTCAAATGGGTTATGACCACCTATTTCTTTCAATGAGCCACCAAGAAACACAATCGGACATAGGGCGTACCATGTTCCGGTTTCCCCTAAAGTATCTGCAACATACACTTGGGTATCCGTGCTGATGGCTTCTTTTGCAGTACGCAGCGAATAGGAAAACCCCAATTTCCTGATCAACTCGGAAATTTCATCGCGTCGCTCAGGGTGACGTGGGATCAGCAGTAAAAGCAAATCCGGCCAGCGTTTCAAAAGCTCTTTGTGTGCGTCCAGAACATATTCCTCTTCACCGGCATGGGTCGAACTTGTGATCCACACCGGGCGATCTGAAATCTGTCTTCGAATGTCGGTGAGACTCGCCTGATCCACAGGCAATGGATCAGACAATGATTTCAGGTTTGTACCAGACTGCACGCGGTCCGTAGCGGCCCCAATGGAAATCAAATTTGCTGCAGTATTGCTGTTCTGCGTCAGAAACAGTCGAAATTGGGCCAATATGAAACTTGAGGTCTGGGGGTGTTTTTTCCAGCCATTTACCGATTTCTTTGACATGCGCGCATTCAAAAGGGCCAGGGCAATGCCCCGCTTTGAACTTTCGACGATAAGGCGTGGCCAGATTTCGCTTTCTACAAAAATCCCGGCATCCGGTCTCCAATGGTTCAGAAATCGCCGAACGGAGTCGGCGGAGTCCAGCGGAGGATATTGGTGGCGAGTACGCGGCGGCATTCTTTTTTCGATCAGCAACGCAGAGGTCGGTGTGCCAGACGTGATCAGAAACTCAGCGTCAGGCAATCGCTCTCCCATTTTTGTTATCAAACTGAGAACGGAAAGACTTTCCCCCACGCTCGCGGCGTGAAACCAGATCAAGCGTCCGTTAGGCCGCGGTAAGCTGGCGTGACCCAGTCGCTCTCTTTGTCTTTCAGCTGGTACCTTTGCGGCTTCCAGCTTTTTGCGGACAACTCGCCATGCAAACGGGGCAACGATCGATGTGACCCCGCAATACAAGTGGTAGAGCAGCGTAGGCTGGCTGTGTTGGCCCGGCATTTTAGCCGCCTGTGTGGCTCATGTGTCGGCTCATCTGACCGTCGACAGCCTGACGGGAGTAATCAAAGTCGTGGCCTTTGGGCTTTAGGTCGATTGCCGCACGGATCGCCGCTTCAAGCGGTTGTTCGGAATCTGGGTTGTCGCGCAGGACACCGCGCAGATCTGCCATATCTTCCTGTCCGAGGCACATGTAAAGCTGGCCTGTGCACGTTAGGCGTACTCGGTTGCAGCTTTCGCAGAAGTTATGAGAAAGCGGAGTAATAAAGCCAATTCTCTGACCGGTTTCTTCGAGCCGGACATAGCGGGCAGGTCCGCCAGTCCTTTCGGCTAGATCAGTGACTGTGTAGTGGTTTTCGTATTCCCGACGAACATCTTTCAAAGACCAGTATTGATCCAGGCGATCTTCATTACCGATATCTCCCATCGGCATGACTTCGATCCAGGTCAGGTCCATGCCTCGTTGGGCACACCATTTTGTGATCGAAGGCAGTTCCTCTTCGTTGAACCCTTTGAGAGCCACGGCGTTAATCTTTATCCGTAAGCCAGCCTTCTGAGCGGCATCAATACCGTTCAAGACTTGCCTAAGGCGACCCCACCGGGTCACTTTGCTGAACTTGTCTTCGTCCAGCGTATCCAGCGAAATATTTACTCTGCGGACACCAGCGGCATACAGGTCGTCAGCAAATCTATGTAGTTGGGAACCATTTGTTGTTAGAGTTAATTCCTTCAACGCACCGCTTTCCAAGTGGCGGGTCATGCTGTTGAAAAAGCTCATAATGTTCCGGCGCACCAAAGGTTCGCCACCGGTGATCCGCAGTTTTTCCACGCCCATGCTGACGAACGTAGAGCACATGCGGTCCAGTTCCTCTAGCGTCAGTAAGTCTTTCTTAGGCAGAAAGGTCATATTTTCCGCCATGCAATAGACACAGCGGAAGTCGCAGCGGTCCGTAACAGAAACGCGGAGATAAGTGATGGCGCGGGCAAACGGGTCGATGAGCGGAGCAGTCATAGGCCATAGGTAAAGCGGCAATTGCTTACCGGCAAGGGCGAACTGCGCTTTAGGCTGGAACAGATTGGCGAGGGCGGATAAGTTTCCAGCATGAGATATACGCTGTTGATAGCATGTATTCTGGTCACTGGGTGCGATGCTGTGAGGTCCACATCCGATCGAATTTTTGGTGGCTCAAGCCCTGAGCCCGAGCTACAACCTGCTACAGTTGAAGCCGTGGCCGAAACACCGCCTCCGGCCACTGCCGATGCGGGTTGGAATGGACCCAGAAAGACTGTTGCGGGTCTTGGCGATCCGAATACCCCTGGTCGGTGGCTGGAAACGCCGTTGGTCGAAGTGGAAATGACAGGCCGGGTGGTCGTTCCAAGGACCGGAGCACAGGCTTACATTACACTGGTTCCGGTGTCTGCTTCTGGGGGGGGCGGTAGCCGACTATCCTTGGACGCGATGCGGGCGTTACTTGTGCCCTATGACGAATTGGTTGAATTGGAAGTATATTCCAACTAGCCGCGCAAGTATTTTCCTGCTTCTTTTCGGGCAAAGGGCTTCATTTCATCACCATGCCGGTCAAGGAATGCGATTACGCGCTCGGGATCATGTTTTGACAGTTCACGTAGCCACCAGGCTATCGCCTTTTGGATAAACCAGTCTCGGTCCGGGACATAACCAGCAGCCCACTGCAAAATTCGATCACGCCGTTCTAAGTCATCGGGTTTTGGATGGTTCTGCTTGGTCCACGGAAGGGTTGAGACCAAAGCGGCACGTTTCGTCCACATGTGATCTGAAACAGTCCATTCAGCGACCTGATCCAGCCGGTTCGGGTCTGCGATCAAGCGTTTCTGGACTGCCGTGCAAGCATGATCTGCGATGGCCCATGCGTCAAATTCGGGCAGCCAACTTTGCAATAGGCTCCAGACCGCTTCGTCTGGTCGGATGCGCGCCTGCGTCAAAAGTTTTGACGCAGCGACACGGCTTTCGTGGATATTGGTTCGCCACAATGCGTCCGCGAGAGCGACCCTGCCCGATACATCCAATTCCTTGCGCCAAGCTTTTGTTAGGTCGTTCAGAATCGGATTAGGCACACCCAGATATGGTCGCTGAGCTTTGTGATAGGCCGCCACCTGTTTTGCACGATGGGCGTCTGCATGGAATTTTATCTGATCCAAATAATATTCCAAAGGAACCGGGTTAGTCATTCCACAGTCACAGACTTCGCCAGATTACGCGGTTGGTCCACATCCGTCCCCTTGGCCAAGGCCGTATGGTAGGCCAGCAATTGTGCAGGAACGGAATACAGGATCGGTGTCAGATTTGGATGAACATGGGGCATCCGTATAGTGCTCCATACCCCGTCTTGAGCATCGGCAATTCCTTCGTCATCGGATACCAAAATGACCTTGCCTTTGCGCGCCATGACTTCCTGCATATTTGACACAGTCTTGTCAAAAACTGCGTCTTTAGGAGCCATTACGACCACTGGCATATCCTTATCGATCAGGGCGATAGGCCCGTGCTTCAATTCCCCCGACGCGTAACCTTCCGCGTGGATATAACTGATTTCCTTCAGTTTAAGCGCCCCTTCCATTGCCAGCGGGTACATCAGCCCACGGCCCAGAAATAGAACGTCGCGCGCTTCGGACAGGCGTTGGGCCGATTTGCGAATAGTGTTAAATTCATCCAGCGCTGTGTTCAAAACCGAGGGCAACCCACGCAAGGCTGCTGCATGGTCGGAGATCTGTTCCGGACTCAATGTGCCACGATCAACAGCGGCCTTTAGAGCCAACATAAGCAAAACGCTCAATTGGCATGTAAACGCCTTGGTCGAGGCAACGCCGATTTCCACGCCGGCGTGAATTGGTAGCGCTACGTCACTTTCTCTAGCGATCGAGCTCTCAGGAACATTGATGACGGAAACGATTTTATCTGCTTTGCCCTCGCAGTATCGAAGCGCAGCCAGAGTATCAGCGGTTTCACCAGATTGGCTTACGAATAACGCCAGGGTGCGATCAGGGACCGGAGGTTCCCGATACCGGAATTCGCTTGCGATATCGACCTCGACCGGCATTTTGGCCAGCTTTTCAAACCAATACTTCGCTGTAAGGCAGGCATAAAATGCGGTGCCGCAGGCGACCATTGTCATGCGGTCCAGCTTGGTGAAATCGATGTCATCGCCCGGCAGAACCACGTGATCGCCACCTGATGGTAGATAGGATCTAATCGCTTCCGCCACCACAATCGGTTGTTCAGCGATTTCCTTTGCCATGAAGTGCTTATGCTCACCCTTGTCTGCCCGGGCATTGTCCAGTTTGATCTGACGCATTTGGCGGTTGGCCAGCTCGCCTGCTTCGTTGCGGACTTCAAGCGAGGTGCGGGTCAGCACTGCGCGGTCACCTTCTTCAAGATACGTGATGCGATCCGTCAATGGTGCCAGAGCGATGGCATCCGAACCCACGTACATTTCACCCGCCCCATGCCCTATGGCCAACGGGGAGCCTTTGCGCGCGGCGACAATCAGGTCTTCTTCACCATCGAACAGAAATGCCAACGCAAACGCTCCCTCAAGCCTGTCGATGGTTTGGAAGGCGGCCTCGGCTGGAGACAGTCCGGTACCCATATAATATTCCGTCAAAAGGGCGACGGTCTCTGTGTCAGTTTCGGTTTCAAACCCGACCCCATGCTCCGCCAATTCGGTGCGCAACTCGCGATAGTTTTCAACAATGCCATTATGAACAACAGCCACAGGGCCCGCCTTATGCGGATGCGCATTAGTGATCGAAGGTACACCATGTGTGGCCCAGCGAGTGTGACCAATGCCCGATTTTCCCGGCAGAGGTTCATGCACCAACAGATCGCTCAAATTGACAAGTTTACCGACCGCGCGCCTGCGCCCCAATGTGCCACCGTTCACTGTGGCAATCCCAGCGCTGTCGTACCCGCGGTATTCGAGGCGTTTCAGCGCCTCAACCAGAATAGGGGCAGCCTCGTGATTGCCTAAAACGCCAACAATTCCACACATTACTCAGGCTCCTTTGTCGCGGCGAGCCTTCTTCGCCCTTAACATATCAAAAAACTTGCGTGCATAACCCGGTTTGTTTTGTTGTTTGGCGCGAGCGACGGCAAGCGCGTCTGGCTCAACATCTTTGGTTACCACGGTCCCTGTAGCTGTCATTGCTCCATCCCCAAGCGTGACGGGGGCAACAAGCATGGTGTTCGAACCGACAAATACATTTTCGCCAACTGTCGTCTTATGTTTCATCATCCCGTCGTAATTGCAGGTGATCGTACCCGCGCCAATATTCGACGCGGCCCCGATAGAAGCGTCGCCGATATAGCTGAGATGATTTACTTTTGCGCCCTCGGCTATCACAGCGTTCTTGATTTCTACAAAATTGCCAATCCGCGCATTTTCTGCCAACTCCGTGCCAGGTCGAATACGTGCATATGGGCCAACGATTGCTCCTCGGCTTACGTGACAACCTTCAAGATGGGAAAAGGCTCGGATGGTCGCACCACTTTCGACAGTGACATCCGGCCCAAAAACCACGTTAGGTTCGATGACGGTGTCGCGTCCTATTACGGTGTCGGCGGACAGATAGACTGTATTCGGCGCCATTAGCGTAACCCCCTGCTGCAACAAAGCGTTGCGTGCCCGGGTTTGAAAAGCGGCATCGGCAGCTGCAAGATCAGCGCGGGAATCCACACCCAGAGTTTCAGCCTCGTCGCACTTGATCGCCGTTGCCGTCAACCCACGCGCGTTGGCTAACGCAACAAGTTCGGTCAGATAGAACTCACCAGATGCGTTTTCATTGCTGACCTGATCAATAAGATCGAAAAGCAGATCGGAATTGCAGGCCAAAAGACCGCTGTTTGTAAAGCGAATGGCGCGTTGTTCTTCGGTTGCGTCCTTGTATTCAACGATTTTCTGCAACCTGTCACCGTCCATGATCATCCTGCCATAGCGCGGTTGAACCTCGGCAATATCAAAGCCCAACATAACCAAGTCAAAGGACTTACGGGCAGCAATCATTCGCTCCAGTGTCGTTGGCTCAATGAAAGGAGTATCACCGAACAGGACAACAACATCGCCCTTGAAGCCTGTCAGCGCGTCCCGCGCTTGTGCAACAGCGTGCGCGGTGCCAAGCTGTTTCTCTTGTACCGCCACGCTTACAGATTCGTCCTCGACCTTTGCAACCCTGGCCACTTCTTCAGCACCGTGCCCGGCTACGATAACGGTGCGTTCTGGCGAAAGAACCGCTCCTGCTCGCATCGCATGAACCAGCATAGGAGTTTGAGCGATAGGTTGAAGAACTTTTGGCAAATCGGAATTCATCCTCGTGCCTTTTCCGGCGGCAAGGATGACAAGGGCGGTATTCATAAAATCGTTTTCTCTTTTGTTTTGTCGCCGTCCGTTTTATCCGCTGACGCTAAAGGCGCAAGCGCTGCGGCCATCAAAGAAGATTGCCGATTGCAACACGTATTGGCGGAAACCTGCCGAACAAGGAGAATACATGCGGACAGTCATCTTTGATCTGGATGGGACTTTGGCCGATACATCTGGCGATTTGTTGGCTGCGGCCAACCACTGTTTTCGCGAAATGGGACATGGTGACGTTCTGGTACACGGCCAGGACGCAGCGATTGCTTTGCGGGGCGGTCGAATGATGCTGACGCACGGGCTAAAACGGGTAGGAGCCTACGCGGACGAAACGGTCAATAAGTATTATCCGGTACTGCTGGAGGCTTATTCTCAGGCCATAGACACGCACACACAATTCTACCCCGGTGCGATTGAAGCTGTGGGCACACTTAAGGCTGCAGGTTATGGCGTTGGCATTTGCACCAATAAACCAGAGGCACTTGCAGATTTGCTATTGACGCGAATGGGCGTACGTGACCAGTTTGCTTCGTTGGTCGGGGCTGACACGCTGCCAGTTCGTAAACCCGACCCCGAACCCCTGCGGGAGGCGGCGCGGAGGGCAGGCGGCAATCCCGACCTTTGCATTCTGATCGGAGACTCGGATACGGACAGAAACACAGCCCGTGCGGCCGGTGTGCCGTCTGTATTGGTCACTTTCGGACCCTCCGGCGCAGATATGGCAGCTTTGGAACCAGAAGCTCTTCTGGAACACTTTAGAGACTTGCCTGAATTGGTGGCCGGTCTGATCGGCGCGGCAGCATAATCCCTTGACGCAATCCCTCAAGACCCTAAGAACGAGCCTATGAAAGAGACTTTTTCTGGCAGCTTTACGCAGCAGCAACCCATCCCGGAAGACGCTATTGAAGCCGCCATTGCGGTTCTTCGCCATGGTCGTTTGCATCGTTACAATACCGCACCAGGTGAATTGGGGGAAACCGCACTGCTGGAACAGGAGTTCGCGGCCCAAATGGGTGCGAAGTACTGTTTGGCGGTTTCATCCGGTGGGTACGCTTTGGCGACGGCCTTGCGCGCGGTGGACGTTCGGCCGGGTGACTCGGTTCTGACAAATGCCTTTACGCTGGCTCCGGTTCCGGGATCGATTGCTTCAGTCGGTGCTAAACCAGTATTCGTTGGCGTTACGGAAAATCTGACAATCGATTTGGATGACTTGCAAAACAAGCTCGATCAGGCGCGAGTACTGATGTTGAGCCATATGCGCGGACATTTGTGCGATATGAATCGATTGATGCAAATGTGCGACGATGCTGGCGTCATAGTTATCGAGGATTGCGCGCACACAATGGGAGCCGCATGGCAAGGCCAGCTTTCTGGTCGCCAAGGGGCAATTGGTTGTTATTCCTGTCAAACATACAAGCATGTGAATTCAGGCGAAGGTGGTCTGCTAGTTACTGACGACGCAGAACTGGCAGCCAAAGCCACGATGCTGTCCGGGTCTTACATGCTTTATGAACGTCATCTTGCTGCACCTGATCCGGAGGTCTTCGAGCGGATCAAATATACGACGCCCAATGTATCTGGTCGGATGGACAACTTGCGCGCAGCGATTCTGCGCCCGCAATTACGCGATCTCGATCGACAGGTTGACCGTTGGAATGAGCGTTACGCGGCAATAGAAGAAGGATTGAGAGGCACTCCGGGCCTGACGATCGTTGAACGACCTGAGACTGAAAAATATGTGGGCTCGTCCATTCAGTTTCTTCTTCTCGACTGGCTTCCCGAACGTATTTCCGAAGTCATAAGGCGTTGTGCGGCGCGCGGGGTCGAGTTGAAATGGTTCGGAGGTGCGGAGCCAACTGGTTTCACTTCGCGCTATGACAGTTGGCGGTATGCAGAAAGTGAGCGGATGCCGGCGAGCGATCGTATTCTGACCGGGATCATGGACATGCGGGTTCCTCTGACTTTTTCTTTGGAGGATTGCGATTTGATTGCTCGGATCATTCGCGCTGAAGTGGGGTCAGTGTACCAGTCATGATCTATCGGTGCGCGCCTGCACTGCACGCACTTTCCTTTTGACCGCCGCCCCCAAGGGCGGCGTTTTGCATTCGGGTCTATTGCAAGGCAGAGAGATTGACCGGCTGAGGTTTGGCTGTTATTCAGTTATTGAACAGTTGTTCATTAACGCGAAAGAGGAGAGTCGAATGTTCACGGCCACGATGGAATTCGATTTGGGGGAGGACGTGAATGCCCTGCGCGAGATGGTGCACCGCTGGGCGCAGGAGCGTGTTAAGCCGTTGGCAGCTGAAATCGATAAGACCAACGCCTTTCCAAACGAACTGTGGCGCGAGATGGGCGATCTGGGCCTTTTAGGTGTAACCGTGCCAGAGGAATATGGTGGTGCAGGTATGTCCTATCTTGCGCATACGATCGCCGTTGAAGAAGTGGCGCGCGCCTCTGCCTCAGTTTCGTTGTCTTACGGAGCGCATTCGAATTTGTGTGTTAACCAGATCAAGCTAAACGGAAACGAAGAGCAAAAGCAGAAATATTTACCGCGTTTGATCTCTGGTGATCACGTTGGCGCTCTGGCAATGTCTGAAGCCTCGGCGGGATCAGACGTTGTGTCAATGAAGCTGCGTGCTGAAAAGCGTAATGACCATTACAGGTTGAATGGGAATAAGTATTGGATCACGAACGGTCCGGATGCAGACACTTTGGTCGTATATGCCAAAACCGACCCCGAGGCCGGATCGAGAGGGATAACAGCCTTTCTCATTGAGAAAGAAATGACCGGATTTTCGACTTCACCACACTTCGACAAGCTGGGTATGCGTGGATCGAACACCGCTGAATTGATCTTTGAAGACGTTGAGGTGCCGTTTGATAACGTTCTTGGCGAAGAGGGTAAGGGTGTTGCCGTCCTAATGTCTGGACTCGATTATGAGCGCGTGGTTCTGGCTGGGATTGGCACTGGCATAATGGCGGCCTGTTTGGATGAGATCATGCCCTATCTGGCTGAACGCAAGCAATTCGGCCAACCAATCGGCAGCTTCCAACTGATGCAGGGAAAAATCGCCGATATGTACACAGCTATGAATTCGGCGCGCGCTTATGTTTATGAGGTCGCAAAGGCCTGTGACCGGGGCGATGTGACCCGTCAGGATGCCGCGGCCTGCTGCCTTTATGCGTCAGAGCAGGCAATGGCTCAGGCGCATCAGGCGGTGCAGGCAATGGGCGGAGCAGGATTTTTGTCGGACACTCCTGTCAGCCGCATTTTTCGCGACGCCAAACTGATGGAAATTGGTGCGGGTACTAGCGAAATCCGCCGAATGCTGATCGGACGCGAGTTAATGGCCGATATGCTCTAAAGAAACCGCCCCAGGCCGAAGTCCCTAGGGGCGCCTCTAACAAGGATCAGAACTTGTGGACGTAGGATACACCGATGAGCCAAGGATCAATTTCGGCTGTACCAATATCGGTGCCATCAAGTTCGACGTCAGTGTCGATGTCAAACCAGCGGACGTTCAGTCGAATTGCACCGCTGTCGGTAACCATATAGTCCAGTCCTGCCTGCAGCGAAACGCCGAAGGAATTGTCGACATTCAGGTCGCCAAGCGGGGAATCTTCATCGTAGAAGATTGTATAATTGAGCCCGGCGCCGACATAAGGCTTCCACGCGCTGTTGGTCGGGAAATGATAGTTCAACGACAGGGTCGGAGGCAGGTGTTTGACGCTGCCAGCGTCGATGCTGCCGCCCAAAGTCACGTCATGCTCAAAAGGCGTGGACGCCAACAACTCGATTCCCAGGTTGTCTTGTATAAAATATTCAACAGTGAATATCGGGCGAGTATCCGAGTCGACGTCGGCATCAAAGCCAGCCAGAGTACCGTTGTCGGATTTGGGGTCGAGGTAACCAATACCCACACCGACTGTCCAATCGCCCTGATTCTGAGCAAGGGCAGGAGCGGCAAACGCGACGAGAGTAGCCGAAAGCGTCAAAGCGGCGAGTTTCTGAGTCATTGTATGGCCTTTGAAATGGTTGATGGCGGCATTTTGCATCAAGCGGGTCGGGCCAACTCTGATCTGTTTCAAGTTCCTTGGGTTTTTTGGCGTTCCACCCAGCGGGCAAGCGCCCAAAAATTAATGAGTCTTTCGCATGCGTACCACTAGCCGCATACCGGGTTTGAACTCAGTAGGAGGCTGGGCGATTCCTGAACGGCTTAACATGTCCCGGCAATGTCTATCGCATCCACGCGATAACGCGGCGATCATTTGTCTGACCGAAAGGGGACAAGAGGAATACACCTACGATCGACTGCACAAGATGACTGACGGCATCGTTCGAACACTTCTGCCAACGGTAAAAGCAGGTGATCGCGTCGGCGTGTTACTCGGCCAGTCCCCTTGGTGCGCAGCTGCGCATCTTGCGATCTGGAAGATCGGTGCCATCTCGGTACCATTATTCAAGCTGTTCAAACATGACGCTTTGGCGACGCGCGTCGGCGACGCAGGCGCGAGAATAGTGCTGACAGATGCAGTAGGGGCTGCTCTGCTGGGCAATCTGGCTGAATCTGTTTTGGTTGATCAGATCGCGCCTTCGGATGAAGACTTTCAGTTTGCAAACACAGGGCCTGAGGACCCTGCGGTATTGATATATACCTCTGGCACAACCGGTCGTCCCAAGGGCGCGTTACATGGGCACCGTGTACTGACGGGTCATCTGCCTGGTGTATCAATCAGCCACAATCATTTGCGAGATGGCGATCGTCTTTGGACCCCGGCAGACTGGGCATGGATCGGTGGGCTTTTCGATGTGCTGATGCCCGGGCTGGCACTTGGCATTCCTGTGGTCGCAGCGAGGCTAGAGAAATTTACACCCGACGCCTGCGCCGATGTGATCGCCCGTGGCGATGTGCGGAACGTGTTCTTTCCTCCAACCGCATTGCGGATGCTGAAGGCGGCGGATCAGGCGATTCCGGGTCTGCGTTCTGTTGCATCGGGCGGGGAACCGCTTGGGGCAGAAATGCTGGCATGGGGCGAGAGGGCTTTCGGTTTAACTATTAATGAGTTCTACGGTCAGACCGAATGCAACATGGTAGTTTCTTCCTGCGCCGTTGATTTCCCGGTGCGTCCCGGGTGTATCGGGAAACCGGTGCCGGGGCACGAGGTTGCGGTTATAGACGCTGACGGCAACGCAACCGACGAAGAAGGTGACGTGGCAATCCGGCGCGGCTCGGCTTCGATGATGTTGGAATACTGGAACCGTGCCGAGGCAACGGTCGAGAAATTTCGTGGTGACTGGCTGATCACCGGTGACCGTGGCGTTTGGGAGGGCGATTATCTTCGTTTCGTTGGTCGCGACGATGATGTGATTACCTCGTCCGGTTACCGGATTGGACCGGCCGAGATCGAGGATTGCCTGCTGACTCATCCTGCTGTGGCAACGGTGGGTGTGGTAGGCAAGCCCGATCCACTGCGAACCGAAATCGTGAAGGCGTATGTTGTTCTGAAACCCGGCGCGGAATCTTCCGCATCGGAACTACAAGAATGGGTTAAAGATCGTTTGGCCCATTACTCTTATCCTCGCGAAGTAGCCTTTTTGAGTTCGTTGCCGATGACGGTAACGGGAAAGGTTATTCGAAAAGAACTCAGAATCTTGGCGGCAGAGGAACAGACCAAATGATACGATCAGCGATGATATTATCTTTATTGCCGACTTTTGTTTCTGCCCAACAAGCCTTTGTGGACAAAGGTTATGTTCAACAGTGTTCTTCTCAAGAATTGGTTGGAAAAAGTTTGCCTGAATGCGTTGGGCAAGCTGCAAACTTATGTCAAACCGTTCCGGGACAAAGTACTACACTCGGAATAACTGAATGTATTCAAGAGGAAACGTTGATCTGGGACGCGTTTCTAAATGAGCAATACCAGCTTCGTAGAGCAGAGCTTGCACAGGAGAGCGCAGAATTGGCGAACCAGCTTCGTGAAGTGCAACGGGCGTGGATCAGTTTTCGGGATGCCGAGTGTGGGTTGCAGTACAGCCTGTGGTCAGGTGGAACAATACGTTCAATCGTCTACGCCGGTTGTGTTTTGAATGAAACAGCCGAACGTGCGCTGGAACTCCGCGATTTGGGAAAGATGCAATGAAACTAACATCTAAAGCCGTACCAACATCAGCGGTCTTCCAAGCGAACCGTGCCGCCCATCTAGATGCGTTGAAGCAGATATCAGAGGCGGCTGAATCGGCCCGAATGGGCGGCGGCGAGAAGTCTCGCGCGCGCCATGAATCGCGGGGAAAAATGCTGCCTCGTCGTCGGGTCGCCAACCTGTTGGATGCCGGATCCCCGTTCCTCGAAATAGGGGCCACTGCAGCGCATGGTATGTACGATGGTGCGGCACCCTGTGCGGGCGTCATCGCCGGTGTTGGACGCGTAGAAGGGCGCGACGTCATGGTGATCTGCAACGATGCAACAGTCAAAGGCGGTACCTACTATCCCCTGACCGTTAAAAAACACCTTCGCGCGCAAGAGATTGCAGAAGAAAACCGTCTGCCGTGCATCTACCTCGTCGATTCTGGGGGCGCCAATCTACCCAATCAGGACGAGGTTTTTCCCGATCGCGATCACTTTGGCCGCATATTTTATAATCAGGCAAGGATGAGCGCCAAAGGTATTGCTCAGATCGCTGTTGTGATGGGTTCATGTACTGCGGGCGGAGCCTATGTGCCAGCAATGTCGGATGTGACGATCATTGTAAGAGAGCAGGGAACGATCTTTCTGGCCGGGCCACCTTTGGTGAAAGCCGCAACTGGCGAGGTCGTATCCGCCGAGGATTTGGGCGGCGGCGATGTTCACACCCGGTTATCCGGTGTAGCGGATTATTTGGCCGAAGACGACACTCATGCTCTGGCGCTGGCCCGCCGTGCAGTGTTGTCACTGAATTTGGGCGAAGGCAGCAAAACAAATTGGGCAAGTCCCGAGGACCCTGCATACGACCCCGAAGAAATTCTTGGCATAGTCCCCTCAGACTTGCGGACGCCTTATGACATACGCGAAGTGATCGCGCGGTTTGTGGACGGGTCGCGTTTTGACGAGTTTAAACCACGGTTCGGTGAGACATTGGTAACCGGCTTTGCTCATGTCAAAGGTTGCCCAGTTGGAATTGTTGCCAACAACGGTGTTTTGTTTTCCGAGTCCGCTCAAAAGGGTGCCCACTTTGTCGAGCTTTGTTCGCAACGCAAAGTTCCCCTTGTGTTCCTGCAGAATATCACCGGTTTCATGGTTGGGCAAAAATATGAAAGCGAGGGTATTGCTCGGCATGGCGCCAAAATGGTGACCGCAGTGGCTACAACTGCGGTTCCCAAAATCACTATGCTTGTCGGCGGGTCGTTTGGCGCTGGTAACTACGGCATGGCTGGCCGCGCCTATCAGCCCAGGTTTCTTTGGACCTGGCCCAATTCGCGCATCTCAGTCATGGGCGGTGAGCAGGCTGCGGGTGTTTTGGCCACGGTCAAGCGAGATGGGATTGAAAGGCAAGGTGGCACCTGGTCCGAAGAAGAAGAAGCTGAATTCAAACGCCCCACTTTGGAAATGTTCGAGGAGCAGTCGCATCCATTGTATGCCTCCGCGCGTCTCTGGGATGACGGCATAATTGACCCGCGAAAAAGCCGCGATGTGCTGGCATTATCGCTGAGAGCAGCATTGAACGCGCCGATCGGGGAGACGCGCTTTGGCGTGTTCAGGATGTGATTCATGACCATTTGTGATTGGTTTGAACCCCGCGAACCTAACGGCACTGCCACCGACAAAGAACTTTACTTTTACTTCAAGCCCCGCGGCTTGGAGCGCGTTCAACACGCTGGAACCTTTGCCAAAGTTTCGTGTGTAGGTGCCGATCATGGCAAAGTCCTGCGCGCCGTTCAAAAAATACCGTTCAACTTGCGGCAAAACGCTGTCCAAATAGATACGGTAAAGAGGTCGCAAATGCCATTCGACGGGATCTGTTGCTTCGATCAAAGAAAATGGCGCTCCCGGTTTGAGGATCCTTTCCAATTGCTGTGCAAAGGTCAGATGTTGCGAAGCGTTGAAAGTCTTAAGACCGAAAGTAGAGATTGCAAAATCGGCAGTCGCACTCGGCAGGTCAGTGGTCAACATATTTGCGCAGTGGTGAGAAATTCGGTCTTCCTTACTTTTGTGAAGGCGGTCTATCGCCTGTTTGTGCATACCAGAGCTTATATCTATGGCGGTGATTTTGCTGATTTTGGGAAATTTGCTGAACAAGTGCGGCCAGACCTCACCAGTTCCGGCCATAAGATCGACACCCGCTGCATTGGTCTCAGGAGGCAATTCAAGTCCTTTTACACAGGCTTTGCGCCAAGCCCTTATCATCCCAAAAGACGCAATTGTGCTCCAGTTTCGGTAGGCACTGGAACAACGATCAAAGACGCCGGCTACGAAGTCGGAATCGTAAATGTTTTCGCTCATAAGTTGAAATTTGAAGCGGTGGGATTCGAATTACAAGGATTCGCTGATGTTCAATAAAATCCTAATTGCCAACCGCGGGGAGATCGCGTGCCGGGTAATGCACACCGCGCAAAAAATGGGAGTCAGTTGTGTCGCTGTTTTTTCGGACGTCGACGCAAATGCCAAACATGTGCAAGTGGCAGACGAGGCCGTGCACATAGGCGGGCCAGCGCCGGCGGATAGTTACCTCAAAGGCGATGCGATTATACAAGCCGCCCTGGATACTGGTGCTCAGGCTATACACCCAGGATATGGGTTCCTTTCCGAAAACCCGGACTTTGTCGAGGCGGTTAAGCTTGCTGGGTTGACCTTTATTGGCCCATCGGCCGATGCAATCCGCAAGATGGGCCTAAAGGACGCCGCTAAAGCTCTGATGGAGAAAGCGGGTGTTCCTGTTGTACCGGGTTATCATGGTGCCAATCAGGACCCTGAGCATTTGACGGGTGCTGCCGAGGCGATTGGCTATCCGGTTTTGATAAAAGCCGTCGCTGGCGGAGGCGGAAAGGGCATGCGGCTGGTCGAGCATCCGAAGGACTTTTCCGAGGCGCTCGAAAGTGCACGTGGTGAGGCTCTGACCGCCTTCGGTAACGACGCTGTGCTGGTCGAGAAGTTTGTAGCCAAGCCCCGGCATATCGAGGTTCAGGTTTTTGGCGACGGTAGCCATGCGGTTCACCTTTTCGAGCGGGATTGCTCCCTTCAGCGGCGCCACCAGAAGGTGATAGAGGAAGCTCCGGCTCCCGGTATGACCGAAGAAATGCGAAGCGCCATGGGACAAGCTGGAGTTCGCGCTGCCGAAGCCATAGGATATAAAGGTGCCGGGACAGTCGAATTCATTGTCGATGCATCAGATGGCCTGCGTCCTGATCGGTTCTGGTTCATGGAGATGAACACACGCCTTCAGGTGGAACATCCTGTAACCGAAGCAATTACAGGGGTCGATTTGGTGGAGTGGCAACTGCGGGTGGCTTCAGGAGAGACTCTGCCCCTGCGCCAAGAAGACCTGTCAATCACTGGGCACGCCTTAGAAGCGCGTTTGTATGCCGAGAACGTGCCAAAGGGATTTCTACCCGCAACGGGAATGCTGACGCATCTAAAGTTTCCCGCAGATTGCAGAGCTGACAGCGGCGTTCGTGCCGGGGACGCAATCAGCCCTTGGTATGATCCGATGATCGCAAAAGTGATAGTTCATGGTCCGACACGCGGGGTGGCTTTGAAAGTGCTGGACCGCGTTTTGCAGGAAACAGAAGTTGCGGGGACAGTAACCAATCTTGCCTTTCTCGGCGCACTGGCGCGACATCAAGAATTTATTAAAGGTGACGTGGACACCGGGTTAATAGGGCGTGATATCGAGTACCTGACCAGTCAAAGTCAGGGATCGGCAAAAATTGGAGTAGCCGCAGCTATGGCGGCGCTTCAACTGTTCGAACCAGGTGACGATGTCGGGTTTACACTGTGGTCGCCTTTGCGCCGTTCGGTTCAATTGGAACAAGACGGACAACAGATTGTGTTCGATGTTCAAGTCAAAGGACCGGATATTCAAGTCTGGAGCGTAAACGACGAAACGGTTGCAGCTGAACGCGTTGATGGCCGTTGGCGTCTGGAGGACACTCCGATGCCGAATGTGGCTGTTTCCGGATCAAAGATCACTGTCTTTTGTGACTACGGCCACAGTTTCGATGTCGTTGACCCGCTTGATCGGGACACTGCCGCCGCCGGTGATACCAACTTGATCGAAGCGCCGATGCCCGGTCTCGTAAAAGCCGTTTTTGTGGAAATGGGTCAAACAGTTAGCAAAGGCGATAGGCTGGTTATTCTAGAGGCTATGAAAATGGAGCATGCTTTGCTCGCCGCGCGAGACGGCGTTGTTGCCGAAGTTTTGTCTTCCGCCGGTGCACAGGTAGAAGCGGGGGCGGCGCTTGTCCGTTTACAAGAGGAATGATCTGTTTCGAAAAGTTTGGCCGTAGTTCTGCTGCCGAGAATTCTGATCAGATTTAATGAAAGAAAGGCTTAGCAATGGCTGAACCGGTCGAGATTTTTGAAGTTGGGCCGCGCGATGGACTTCAGAATGAAAAGCGCCAAATTCCGGTATCCGAGAAAGTGGCATTGGTCGATTGCCTTAGTCAGGCAGGATTTCACCGAATTGAAGTCGCTAGTTTTGTTTCACCAAAATGGGTGCCGCAAATGGCAGGAAGCGCAGAGGTTTTGGCAGGGATTACTCGCAAGGAAGGAGTGCGCTATGCAGCTCTGACACCAAACATGCGCGGGTACGAGGATGCATTGGCGGCTAATGCCGACGAGATCGCAGTGTTTGCCTCAGCGTCCGAAGGATTTTCCAAAGCGAACATCAATGCCACTATCGCGGAATCGATTGAAAGGTTCATTCCTATTGTCGAAGCCGCGAGACACATAGACTTGCCTGTGAGAGGCTATGTGTCCTGCGTTACGGATTGCCCTTATGACGGAAAAACGCCGCCAGATAAAGTCGCAGAGGTCGCGGACCGTTTGTTTTCCCTGGGCTGTTACGAGATCTCATTAGGAGATACGATCGGACAGGGTACTCCGGATTCGGTGGCACAAATGCTGCTGGCCGTGCGGGATCGTGTCCCAGTCACGCGGCTAGCCGGTCATTTTCATAACACCAATGGCAGGGCTATCGACAACATCGATGCTGCACTGACTTTGGGTGTACGGGTCTTCGATGCTGCAGTCGGTGGTTTAGGCGGTTGCCCCTATGCGCCCGGGGCGGCAGGTAATGTCGCGACCGAGGAGGTGGCCGCGCATCTGCACAGGTTAGGGTATCAAACAGGGCTGGACGAAGCAGTTCTGGAAGAAGCAGCGCAAATGGCCCGTGCCATGCGCCAATGATGAAAGGGTTGGAATGTACCAAACAATTTCATTAGCGACCGACGACCGGGGCGTTGCGTCGCTGTCATTGAACCGCCCTGAAAAACATAATGCGATGTCGGCGCAAATGATTGCGGAATTGACTGATGCCGCGATCCAATTGGCGCAAGATCCCGCGGTCCGTGTGGTTGTTCTTGCAAGTACGGGCAAGAGTTTCTGTGCCGGCGGTGATCTAGGATGGATGCAGGAGCAAATGGCGGCAGATGCAAAAACCCGCTTTGCCGAAGCACGCAAACTGGCCGAGATGTTACAGAGCCTCAACGAACTGCCCAAACCTCTGATTGGCGCCCTGCAGGGAAATGCGTTTGGCGGAGGCGTAGGCTTGGCGGCGGTCTGCGACGTTGCTCTTGGTGCAGACAATTTGAAAATGGCCCTGACCGAAACCCGGCTGGGGCTTATACCTGCGACCATCGGCCCCTATGTGATAGCGCGCATGGGCGAAGCGCGTGCAAGACGTGTCTTTATGTCGGCGCGATTGTTTGACGCCGCTGAGGCTGTTGACCTCGGTCTGCTATCCAAGGCTGTGCCATTTGACCACTTGGCAGACGCGGTCGAGGCCGAAGTGGAGCCGTATCTTGCCTGTGCGCCGGGTGCAGTAGCATCGGCCAAATCGTTGATCCGAACGCTGGGACCCAGAATCGACGATAATGTGATCGATCAAACCATCTACGCGCTGGTTGAAAGGTGGGAAACTGACGAAGCCGGCGAAGGGATTGCCGCGTTTTTCGACAAACGGAAACCTAATTGGAATTGCTAGGCTTAGCTAGTTCTTGCAACTTTTTAACTGTGCCTGCGAACCGTGTTAGATACGGGGTTGTTTGGGTTCGAGAATTCGTCCCCTGTGCGTTTGTGTTCGGTTGACCCTATCACCCCACACGGATAGAGAATGTCCAGTCAAACTGCCAATTGACGGCGCACCCATTCGAGGCCTGCGCGGGAAAGGAGCTATTCGTGGAAGACCTGTTGCGAGAATACCTCCCGATTATGGTGTTTCTGGCCGTTGCTATAGGCTTGGGAATCGTACTGATTCTTGCTGCCGTAGTGCTTGCCGTACGCAATCCCGACCCTGAAAAGGTCAGCGCATATGAATGTGGTTTCAATGCGTTCGACGATGCCCGGATGAAGTTCGACGTCCGATTCTATCTGGTTTCGATTCTGTTCATCATCTTTGACCTTGAAATCGCATTTCTTTTCCCCTGGGCCGTAGGGTTCAAGGACATCAGCGATGTTGGCTTCTGGTCCATGATGGTGTTTTTGGCCGTTCTGACCATTGGCTTTGCCTATGAATGGAAGAAAGGGGCGCTGGAATGGGAGTGATGACGGGTGCCAATACCGCTGGTGTTGACAAAGAAGTTGCGACCCAGACCCTGAACGCCGAGTTGCAGGATAAGGGATTTCTGCTGACGTCTACCGAAGACATTATAAATTGGGCACGCACCGGTTCGCTGCACTGGATGACTTTCGGGCTGGCATGTTGCGCGGTCGAGATGATGCATACTTCGATGCCGCGTTACGATGCTGAAAGGTTTGGTATTGCGCCCCGCGCCTCGCCGCGGCAGTCCGATGTTATGATCGTTGCAGGAACGCTGACTAACAAAATGGCTCCGGCTCTGCGCAAGGTATATGATCAGATGCCCGAGCCGCGCTACGTGATCTCGATGGGATCTTGCGCGAATGGCGGTGGATATTATCACTACTCCTACTCGGTCGTTCGTGGTTGCGATCGCATCGTTCCGGTAGATATCTATGTTCCCGGATGTCCCCCGACTGCCGAGGCGTTGCTGTACGGTTTGATGCAGCTGCAACGCAAAATTCGCCGTACCGGCACCATAGTGCGCTGAGGAGAAAGTTGATGAGCGAAGCACTCAACGAACTTGGCACGCATATAGAACTCAAGCGTCCCGATTGTGTTCTGTCCTGGGATGTTACCCATGGGGAGCTGAACATCGATGTCGCCCCGTCAAATCTGGTCGAGTTTGTCGAGCATTTGAAATCCGACCGTAACTGCCAGTTTTCAACTCTGGTGGACATCACCGGGGTGGATTATCCTGAACGCGCCAAGCGGTTTGACGTTGTTTACCATTTTTTGTCGATGTACCGGAACCAACGCGTTCGGCTTCGGGTTTCGATCCGAGAGGAAGACATGGTGCCTTCGATTACCGAAGTTCACCCATCGGCCAATTGGTTCGAGCGCGAAGTTTTTGACATGTTCGGCATTCTGTTTTCAGGGCATCCGGATTTGCGCCGTATTCTGACCGATTATGGTTTTCGCGGATATCCACTGCGCAAGGATTTTCCGACCACCGGCTATACAGAAGTACGATATGACGAGGCGCAAAAGCGTGTCGTATACGAACCTGTTTCTCTTGTGCAGGAATACCGTCAATTCGATTTCATGTCCCCATGGGAGGGTGCGAACTACATTCTTCCGGGAGACGAGAAGCAGGAGTCGTAAATTATGGAGTTTCTGATCTGGCTGGTCATAACCGTGGCAACGATTATCCCGATGATAAAGTTGTTGCCGCATTTCGGAATCCAGAAATTCTGGGTGGTGGTTTGTGTCGTCCCGATTGGAACCTTGGTCCTGCTTTGGGTGATGGCCATGAAGCTGCAAGAAATGGAGCGCCGCTGAGATGCTGGGGGAAATAATTTTCGTGGGTGCGCTGGGCGTATTGCTTGCTGGTGCAGCGGCCAAAGCAGCTGAGTCAAAAAAGGTCCGTGTTCGGGCTGAGGCGAACAAGAAAAAGCGGGGGCGGTAATGATGGACGGCTCTCGATACGATGACGGTAGCGCCGACGCGCTAAGTGGCGAGCAGAAGATTCGCAATTTCAACATCAACTTCGGCCCACAACACCCGGCAGCGCACGGTGTGTTGCGTCTTGTGCTGGAACTGGATGGAGAGATCGTGGAGCGTTGCGATCCGCATATCGGCTTGTTGCACCGTGGCACGGAAAAGCTGATGGAAAGCCGGACCTATCTGCAGAACCTGCCATATTTTGACCGGCTGGATTACGTGGCGCCAATGAATCAGGAACACGCATGGTGCCTGGCCATTGAAAAGTTGACAGGGGTCGAGGTGCCGCGTCGTGGCTCATTGATCCGCGTCCTTTATTCCGAGATCGGGCGCGTACTGAACCACTTGCTAAACGTGACCACTCAGGCAATGGATGTCGGCGCATTGACTCCGCCGCTTTGGGGTTTCGAAGAACGCGAAAAACTGATGGTTTTCTACGAGCGCGCGTGTGGTGCTCGTTTGCATGCTGCTTATTTCCGTCCTGGAGGAGTGCATCAGGACCTGCCGCCGGAACTGCTGGACGATATTGAGACATGGAGCCACGAATTTCCCTCTGTTCTAGACGATATTGATGGCCTGCTGACTGAAAACCGCATCTTCAAACAGCGCAACGCAGATATTGGCGTTGTGACCGAAGACGACATCCAAAAATACGGCTTTTCGGGCGTGATGGTGCGCGGATCGGGCCTGGCATGGGATTTAAGGCGTGCACAGCCTTATGAATGCTACGACGAATTCGAGTTCCAGATTCCCGTTGGCAAGAACGGCGATTGTTATGATCGCTATCTGGTGCGTATGGAAGAAATGCGCCAGTCGCTTCTTATCATTCGTCAGGCAATCGCCAAGATACGCGAATGCCCCGGTGACGTTTTGGCGCGCGGAAAGATCACACCGCCAAAGCGCTCGGATATGAAGACTTCCATGGAGAGCCTGATCCATCACTTCAAACTTTACACTGAAGGCTTCCACGTACCTGCGGGCGAAGTTTATGCCGCTGTCGAAGCACCAAAGGGTGAGTTCGGCGTTTATTTGGTGGCTGACGGCTCCAACAAACCATATCGCGCCAAGCTTCGAGCGCCCGGGTTCCTGCATTTGCAAGCAATGGACCATGTTGCCGGAGGTCACCAGTTGGCCGATGTCGCTGCCATTATCGGCACGATGGATGTCGTATTTGGAGAGATAGACCGCTAATGCTTCGTCGACTGCATCCCGAGCAACCAGATAGCTTTGCCTTCACCGCCGCAAATCGGCAATGGGCCGAAGCGCAGATCACCAAGTACCCTGAAGGGCGTCAAGCCAGTGCGGTTATCCCGCTGCTTTGGCGCGCGCAAGAACAAGAGGGCTGGCTAAGCCGTCCGGCGATCGAGGCCGTCGCCGATATGCTTGGCATGGCCTATATTCGCGTGCTTGAAGTTGCGTCTTTTTACTTCATGTTTCAGCTTCAACCCGTTGGTTCTATTGCGCATATTCAGGTGTGCGGCACGACTTCTTGCATGATATGCGGGGCCGAGGATTTGATCGCTGTTTGCAAGGAAAAGATTTCGGCGAAACCGCATGAACTGTCGGCAGATGGCAAGCTCAGCTGGGAAGAAGTTGAATGTCTTGGTTCCTGCACCAATGCGCCGATGGCTCAGATCGGCAAGGATTACTACGAAGACCTGACGGCCGAAAGTTTTTCCAGCATCATTGAAGATTTGGCGGCGGGTAAGGTTCCGACCCCTGGTCCGCAGAACGGACGCTACGCTGCGGAACCTTTGGGCGGATTGACCAGCCTAATGGAACATGAAGGCGACAAGCCGAAATACAATGCAAGCGTCGCTCTGGCCGCAGATCTGGGCGACACGATCAAAAGAATTGACGGAACTGAAATACCGATCCTTACTCCGTGGCTTGGTAAAGATGGCAAAGCGGCGGCTAACAAGACTTCACCGAAACCGCCAAAGGCGAAGGCTCCGCGGAAGCCTGCTGTAAGACAGGCTGCCGAAGCCAAGGCCAAGGAAACAGATGACCAGCCAGAGATTCTGACGGACGCCCGAAATGGAAAACCTGACAATCTGAAACTTTTGAAGGGCGTAGGTCCCAAATTGGAACAGACCCTAAACGATCTCGGATTTTTCCACTTTGACCAGATAGCGAAATGGACGCCGGAAAACGTCGCATGGGTGGACTCCCGGTTGAAATTCAAGGGTCGGATAGAGCGAGATGGTTGGATTCAGCAAGCGGTCAAACTGGCGGTTGGAGAGGATACAGAATTTGCGAAGCGTGCCAAGAAAGATGGCATTTACGAAGACTGAACAACGGTGCCCATTGAGGCATCAGGGTGAGATGGACAAAGACAAAGAACAGGCAATAGCCCGAAAGGGCCGACATATTGGCGTGGTCATCGCGGTGACTATGCTTTTCTGGCTTGCGATGTCGCTATTTATTGGCCCCGCGATGGAATTGCCGGGGCGTTATGCCTTGCTTTTTGATTTTGCCGCTCTGGCAGGATTCATCTACGCGGGTGTCAATATTTTTCAACTCTGGCGGATGCGTCAGGACAACCAAGGGTAAGCGAGCGATGCTGAAGGATCAGGACAGGATCTTTACCAACGTCTATGGGATGCATGAGCGAACGCTAAAAGGCGCGCAAGCCCGCGGGCATTGGGACGGTACCGCAGGTTTGATCGGCAAGGGACGCGATTGGATCATTCAGACGATGAAAGACTCGGGTCTTCGCGGTCGCGGCGGCGCGGGTTTTCCAACTGGCCTGAAATGGTCATTCATGCCTAAGGAAAGCGACGGGCGCCCTGCTTATCTTGTTGTGAACGCCGACGAATCCGAACCCGGCACCTGTAAAGATCGAGAGATTATGCGCCATGATCCTCACACCCTGATCGAAGGATGCTTGATCGCTTCTTTCGCCATGAATGCGCATACTTGTTACATCTATCTGCGTGGCGAATACATCCGCGAGCGGGAGGCACTGCAGGCTGCGATTGACGAGGCATATGACGCAGGTCTTTTGGGCAAAAACGCCGCCGGATCGGGATGGGATTTCGATCTGTTCCTTCACCACGGTGCTGGAGCTTATATTTGTGGGGAAGAAACCGCGCTGATTGAGAGCCTTGAGGGCAAAAAAGGCATGCCCCGGATGAAACCTCCGTTTCCTGCTGGTGCGGGGCTTTACGGTTGCCCGACCACAGTGAACAACGTGGAGTCGATTGCCGTTGTGCCGACTATCCTGCGGCGTGGTGCTGATTGGTTTGCTGGTTTTGGGCGCCAGAACAACGCCGGAACCAAGCTTTTTGCGATATCTGGCCATGTGAACAACCCCTGCGTTGTCGAAGAAGCTATGTCGATTTCGTTTGAAGAACTGATCGAAACTCATTGCGGCGGCATTCGCGGTGGGTGGGATAATCTGCTGGCCGTAATTCCCGGTGGGTCCTCAGTGCCTTGCGTGCGCGGCGAAAACATGCGCGATGCAATAATGGATTTTGACTATCTTCGCGGCGAGTTGGGTTCGGGACTGGGAACGGCAGCCGTAATTGTGATGGACAAATCCACTGACATCATCAAGGCGATTTGGAGGCTTTCAAAGTTCTACAAGCACGAAAGTTGCGGACAATGCACACCATGTCGGGAAGGCACGGGTTGGATGATGCGGGTTATGGACCGCTTGGTCCGAGGCGAAGCCGAACTCGAAGAAATCGACATGTTGTTTGATGTGACCAAACAGGTAGAAGGTCACACGATCTGTGCCCTTGGCGACGCTGCGGCATGGCCAATTCAAGGCTTGATCCGCAATTTTCGCGAAGAGATCGAAGACCGCATCAAGGCCCAAAAATCAGGCCGTATTGGTGCGATAGCTGCGGAGTAATTCTAATGGAAGTATTTGCTGAATATTCCCACGCGATTGCCTCTTTGGTGATCTTTACATTGATCGTCCTTTTCATGTCGCCTTTCACGGCGTTGGCCAAGCAAGGAAAGGGGCTGGCTCCTGGAGGCACGCCCGAGCAGGATTATTCTGATAAGGCGTATCGACTGAACCGAGCCTATTTGAACGGGACTGAAACCTTACCTGCGTTCCTGACCGTTACGGTCGCCGCGATTCTTTTGGGCGCAAGCCCCTTTTGGGTGAACTTGCTGGCTTCGGTCGCTCTAGTGGCTCGGATTGTAATGCTGGTCATCCACTTGCGCGGTATTGGCAAACCGAATGCGGGTCCGAGGTCGATATTTTATGTTCTGGGTTGGGCATGCATGTTCATTCTGGGACTTATTGCGCTGGTAGCTGCATTCTGATGAACAGTGAAGCGGGACATAGGTTGAAGGTATGGCGCTATGGCGCTTTTGGCACGAGGAAACCCTGGGTTTCCTTACGTGTTCTTCTTTCTGCCTTCCTTTGTTTGGCTATTTTGTCCGGATGTGGAGCAAAATCGTCAAACAATCGTGTCCTGTTTGATGGAATATATTTTCGTGCCAACGCCCGTTCGGTAGACAAACGAGCGTCGCCTGCAGATTTCACTGTTACCGTGAATGGCGTCGGTGCCTCGCTAGATGGTGCTCGTGAGGCTGGGCGCTATGAGGGAATTAGGTTTTGTATTCGGAATTTTGGGTCTTCCAAAATCGAATGGAAAGTGGGGCCTGACTCCGAACCGCAAACGCTGCGCATCGAAAACGACAAACTGACATTTGCGGGAAAGTGTCAGCGGCCATGATCGAGAAAGGTTTTCAAAATAGGTTGGCTATGAAGGTGTTATTGCATAGCACTCGGTTCAGGCTTCGTTCTGTTTTGCACAGAACGAAAGGAAAGCCTATGTCCATTCTGAAAATGCTCCCATTGATAATAGCTGCTAGTGTTCCGGTCGCGGCCGAGGCAAAACCACCTTTGCGCGAAGTGAAAGAAATAGACAACGAACTCTACTACATCGCAGTTGCAAACGAAATTTCTGAATATTGCGAGTCAATCAGCGGACGCCGCCTGAAAGCGATTGGTGTGATGTGGGGGTTGAAATCCAAAGCAAACAGTCTGGGTTACTCGGATCAGGAAATTCGCGCTTACGTGGAATCGGATTCTGAAAAAGACAGAATGCGCGCCAAAGGTGAGGCATATCTGGCTCAGAATGGTGTGTCCTATGATAACCCGAAAACCTTCTGTTCCCTGGGTCGGAAGGAAATTGAAAGAAACAGCGCCATTGGCGTTTATTTGAGGGCGAACTAGACCATGTCTGACCTTCGCAAGATCAACATCGATGGACAGGAAATTGAAGTCGATGGGGCCATGACCTTGATTCAGGCCTGCGAGCAAGCGGGAATTGAAGTGCCCCGGTTTTGCTATCACGAGCGATTGTCGATTGCTGGCAATTGCCGGATGTGCCTTGTTGAGGTTGTGGGCGGCCCGCCAAAACCAGCGGCATCATGCGCGATGCAGGTTCGCGATCTGCGTCCGGGTCCGGAAGGACAGCCGCCGGTGGTCAAAACGAACTCTCCGATGGTAAAGAAAGCCCGTGAAGGGGTTATGGAGTTCCTGCTGATCAACCATCCGCTCGACTGCCCGATCTGCGATCAGGGCGGAGAGTGCGACCTACAGGACCAAGCGATGGCCTACGGCGTCTCTGGCTCGCGATTCAAAGAAGCCAAGCGAGCGGTGGATGATCTGGATCTTGGTCCGCTCGTTGGAACGGCGATGACACGGTGTATCTCTTGCACTCGTTGTGTGCGTTTCACAACCGAAGTCGCTGGGATCACTCAGATGGGTCAGACCGGGCGAGGTGAAGATGCGGAAATCACTTCATATTTGAACCAAACGCTTCAATCGAATTTGCAGGGCAACATAATCGACTTGTGTCCAGTCGGTGCGTTGACGTCAAAGCCATACGCCTTTACCGCCCGCCCGTGGGAACTGACCAAAACTGAATCCATTGATGTGATGGATGCAGTGGGTTCCAACATTCGCGTAGACGCCAAGGGTCGCGAGGTCATGCGGTTCCTACCCCGAAACCACGATGGGGTTAACGAGGAATGGATCAGTGACAAAACGCGGTTTGTGTGGGACGGCCTGAGGCGTCAAAGGCTGGACAAACCGTATGTGCGAGAAAACGGTAAACTACGTCCGGCGACCTGGACCGAGGCGCTGACCAAAGCCGCAAACGCTCTGAAAGGCGCTGAAAAGCCCGCCGGGATAGTCGGTGATTTGGCTCCAACAGAAGCTGCGTTTGCACTGAAGCAACTTATCGAAGGGCAGGGCGGTGTTGTCGAATGCCGTACTGATGGAGCCGAGCTGCCTGCTGGCAACCGCGGAGCGTATGTAGGAACTGCTGCGATTGAAGAAATTGACACAGCCGAACGCATTTTGCTGATCGGGACGAACCCCAGGGACGAAGCTCCGGTTCTCAATGCCCGCATTCGCAAAGCTTGGACCCACGGGGCCGAAGTGGCTTTGATCGGGCCTGCCGTCGATCTGACCTATGATTATCACCACATGGGCGAAGACCGTGCCGCGTTGCAAAAGGTTGTCGACATGAGCGGTGACGACGAAATCAAGGCCAAGCGGTCCTTGATCATTGTTGGCCAGGGCGCCTTGCAAGAGGCTGATGGTAACGCCGTTCTGGCAGCTGCTCAGACAGTTGCAGAAAATACAGAAAGCCGTCTGTTGGTGCTTCACATAGCGGCGTCGCGAGTCGGTGCGATGGACGTGGATGCGACCAACGAAAATGGTATGGAAGCAATAAGTTCGGCTGACGTGATTTACAATCTGGGTGCCGACGAGGTTGAGATCAGTGAAGGCGCATTTGTCATTTATCAGGGCAGCCATGGCGATAGGGGCGCACACCGCGCTGACGTGATCCTTCCGGGTGCCGCATACACTGAAGAAAACGCGTTGTTCGTAAATTCTGAAGGCCGCCCGCAACTGGCCATGCGGGCAGGATTCGCGCCAGGTGAGGCCAAGGAGAATTGGGCGATTCTTCGGGCTCTGTCGGCAGAACTGGACGCAACCTTGCCATTCGACACTTTGGCGCAGTTGAGAACTGCGTTGATCGAAGCTGTCCCACATTTGGCTCAGGTAGACGAAGTGATCGAAAATAAGGTGCAGCATTTAAAGCCGGCGAAGCTTGGCAAGGCCACCTTCCGTTATGCAATCAAGGATTTCTATCTGACGAACCCGATTGCGCGCGCTTCACAACTGATGGCTGAACTCTCAGCGCAGGCTAAGGCGCTCAAGACAGACAGGATCGCCGCAGAATGAAAAAAAATGCCGATCAAAATGTAATTCCGACGATCCATGGTGTGAGGACAAATGGCTGATTTCTTTAACACCCCCGGCGGAATAGCCATAATTATTCTCGCGCAAGTGCTTGCCGTTGTAGCCTTTGTGATGATCTCGCTGTTGTTCCTTGTCTACGGTGATCGCAAGATCTGGGCAGCTGTCCAGATGCGACGCGGCCCCAATGTGGTTGGCGCGTATGGCCTTCTGCAATCTGTGGCCGATGCATTGAAATATGTCGTCAAAGAAGTGGTCATTCCAGCGGGAGCAGACCGTACGGTATTCATCCTTGCTCCGCTGACCTCTTTCGTTTTGGCCATGATCGCCTGGGCCGTAATCCCGTTTAACGATGGCTGGGTGCTATCGGATATAAATGTGGCCATTCTCTACGTTTTTGCCGTCTCATCACTCGAAGTTTATGGCGTGATAATGGGCGGTTGGGCGTCGAACTCAAAGTATCCGTTCCTTGGTTCACTTAGGTCTGCCGCACAGATGATTTCCTACGAGGTCTCAATTGGCCTGATCATCATAGGTGTGATTATCTCAACCGGTTCGATGAACTTTGGCGAGATCGTGCATGCGCAGGATGGTAGGTTCGGTTTCTTTAGCTGGTACTGGCTGCCGCACTTTCCCATGGTCTTTTTGTTCTTCATTTCGGCATTGGCGGAAACCAACCGGCCTCCGTTCGACCTGCCCGAGGCAGAGTCGGAATTGGTCGCCGGTTATCAGGTCGAATACTCGGCGACACCATTCCTGCTGTTCATGGCCGGCGAATACATCGCGATCTTCTTGATGTGCGCACTGACCACGCTGCTATTCTTTGGTGGCTGGCTGTCGCCAGTCCCGGGCTTGCCGGACGGCGTGTTGTGGATGGTCGGCAAGATGGCGTTCTTCTTCTTCCTCTTCGCAATGGTCAAGGCGATTACACCTCGCTACCGCTATGACCAACTGATGCGCCTGGGCTGGAAGGTGTTTCTGCCATTTTCGCTGGCATGGGTGGTTTTCGTGGCTTTCGCAGCGAAATTCGACTGGTTCTGGGGCGCGTTTGCCCGTTGGAGCGTAGGAGGCTGAGCATGACACAAATCGACTACACTCGCGCCGCCAAATACTTCCTGCTGCAAGACTTCTGGGTCGGCATGAAGCTGGGGCTGAAATATTTCTTCGCGCCCAAGGCGACCGTGAACTACCCGCACGAAAAAGGTCCTCTGTCGCCGCGCTTCCGGGGTGAACACGCCCTGCGCCGCTATCCGAATGGTGAAGAACGCTGCATCGCCTGCAAACTGTGCGAGGCGATCTGCCCGGCGCAAGCCATCACCATCGACGCCGAACCGCGCGAGGACGGCAGCCGCCGTACCACGCGCTATGATATCGACATGACCAAGTGCATCTACTGCGGATTCTGCCAAGAAGCCTGCCCAGTCGATGCCATCGTCGAAGGCCCGAACTTTGAATTCGCCACCGAAACGCGGGAAGAGCTGTTCTACGACAAGGAAAAACTGCTGGATAATGGCGAACGCTGGGAAGCCGAGATCGCCCGCAATCTGGAAATGGACGCGCCGTACCGATGAGCGACAGCCCGACAAATCCGTTTGAGCTGATGATGAAGCAGGCTCAGGACATGGCCAAGGCGATGAACCCGGCGATGGAGAATTTCTCGCCCAAAGGGTTCGAGGCGCTGTGGCCGACAATGCCCAAAGAAGTCATGGAGATGATGTTTGGAAACACCGTCAACACCGACGGCTTGGACGCCAAGACCCGTCTTCTGTTGACGTTGGCGGGGTTAACATGTCAGGGCGCACAAGCGGACACTGCCGTACGCCAGACTGTGCGCCACGCGCTTGAAGCCGGGGCCAGGAATCAAGAGATCGTGGAAACGATCGGACAGATGTCGGTCTTTGCCGGCATCCCGGCCATGACTCGCGCCTTGGATTTGGCGCAAGAGGTCATGGGCGGCAACGAGGATAAGGATCAATGACCGTCTTTGCCTTTTATCTGTTTGCCATCAGCGCTATCGCCGGAGGGTTGTTCACAGTAATCAGCCGCCAGCCGGTGCATTCGGTGCTGTGGCTGATCCTTTCCTTCCTGTCCGCGGCGGGGCTGTTCGTACTGCTGGGGGCCGAGTTCGTGGCGATGCTGCTGATCATCGTCTACGTGGGCGCGGTCGCGGTTCTGTTCCTGTTCGTGGTGATGATGCTGGACGTCGACTTTGCCGAATTGAAGGCCGAGATGGCACGATACATGCCACTGGCCCTGCTGATTGGTTTGGTCATCCTGATGCAGTTCGTCATGGCATTTGGCGCCTGGGACAGTGCCCAGGGCGCGGCGGCCAATCTTGCGCAGCCAGTTCCGGCGGATCGCCATAACACCGAAGCGCTGGGGGTCATTCTTTACGACCAATATTTTCTTCTGTTCCAATTGGCGGGCTTGATCCTGCTGGTAGCCATGATCGGGGCGATCGTGCTGACGCTGCGCCACCGTCAGGATATCAAGCGTCAGGACATCGTCGGCCAAATGATGCGCGATCCGGCCAAGGCAATGGAATTGAAAGACGTGAAACCGGGGCAGGGGCTGTGAAAAGATGATCGGACTTGAACACTATCTTACGGTCGCGGCGACGCTGTTCGTTATCGGCATCTTCGGTCTCTTCCTGAACCGCAAGAACGTCATCATCCTGCTGATGAGCATCGAGTTGATGCTGTTGGCGGTGAATATCAACCTCGTGGCGTTTTCCAGCTTCCTCGGCGATCTGGTCGGGCAGGTGTTTACTCTGTTCGTGCTAACCGTCGCGGCGGCCGAGGCGGCGATTGGTCTGGCTATTCTGGTCTGTTTTTTCCGTAACCGTGGATCGATCGCGGTTGAAGACGTCAATATGATGAAGGGCTAAGAGAACTATGGAAACCACCATCCTCTTTGCCCCGCTTGTGGGCGCGCTAATTTGCGGGTTCGGCTGGAAGTTCATCGGCGAGAAAGCCGCCATGTGGACCGCCACGGGCCTGCTGTTTCTGGCATGTTTGCTAAGCTGGATTGTGTTCCTGTCATTCGACGGCCAAACGCAGCATATTGAAATCCTGCGTTGGATTGAAAGCGGATCGCTCTCGACAAGCTGGGCAATACGCTTGGACAGGCTGACGGCAATTATGCTGATTGTGGTGACGACTGTTTCGGCGCTCGTGCATCTATACTCTTTTGGTTACATGGATCACGATCCGCAATGGCGCGAAGGCGAAAGCTATAAGCCGCGTTTCTTTGCCTATCTGTCATTCTTTACTTTTGCGATGCTGATGCTGGTGACTGCGGACAATCTTGTCCAGATGTTCTTTGGCTGGGAAGGCGTCGGCGTGGCATCCTATCTTTTGATCGGCTTTTATTACCGCAAACCATCAGCCAACGCAGCCGCGATGAAGGCCTTTATCGTGAACCGTGTAGGTGACTTTGGCTTTGCGTTGGGAATATTCGCGATCTTCTTCCTGACTGACAGTATTAACTTTTCAGACGTATTCGCGTCGGCTCCTAAGCTGGCTGAGACGCAGTTGTCTTTCCTTTGGGGAGAATGGACTGCGGTCGAGGTTATCTGCGTGCTTCTGTTCATCGGAGCGATGGGAAAATCGGCACAATTGATCCTGCACACATGGTTGCCGGACGCCATGGAAGGCCCCACGCCGGTTTCTGCGCTCATCCATGCCGCGACCATGGTTACTGCCGGTGTTTTTCTGGTTTGCCGCATGTCACCGCTTATGGAGTTCGCGCCGGGTGCGACTGGATTTGTAACATTCCTAGGAGCGTCGACGGCATTCTTTGCCGCCACCGTGGGCTTGGTACAAACCGACATCAAACGCGTGATTGCGTATTCGACCTGTTCCCAGTTGGGCTACATGTTCGTGGCAGCGGGTGTCGGGATGTATTCGGCCGCGATGTTCCACTTGTTGACACACGCCTTTTTCAAGGCGCTACTTTTTCTCGGGGCAGGATCTGTGATCCACGCCATGCATCACGAGCAAGAGATGACTGAGTACGGCGGGTTGCGTAAGAAAATCCCTTACACCTTCTGGGCAATGATGATCGGAACATTGGCGATCACCGGTGTTGGCATCCCGCTTACTCATATCGGTTTCGCCGGTTTTCTGTCCAAAGATGCAATTATCGAGAGCGCGTTTGCAGGCGGAACAGGATACGCGTTCTGGATGCTGGTTATTGCGGCGGTATTCACTTCATTCTACAGCTGGCGCCTGATTTTTCTTACTTTTTATGGGGAACCGCGAGGCGACAAGCATACTCATGAGCATGCGCATGAAAGTCCTATGACCATGTTGGTCCCGCTAGGCGCTCTGTCATTGGGTGCGGTATTTGCCGGGATGATCTGGTACAGCAACTTCTTTGGTCATGCCGATAAGGTGGGTAAGTTTTATGGTATCCCCGTCGCCGAGGCGGCCGAACACGGCGATGCAGCTCATGCGGACTCTGGGCATGCCGATGACGACCATGGTGACAGTACGACCACCGATGAAGGCCATGATAACGACGCCGCGCATGATAAACCGGAAGGACACAGCGGGGATCACCACTACGCTTTTGTTGGAGAACCAGGAGAAGGCGCGCTTTATATCGCACCTGACAATCACGTTCTGGACGAAGCACATGCGGCCCCCAAGTGGGTTAAGGTATCACCATTTGTCGCTATGCTGCTGGGCTTTGTGGTGGCTTACTGGTTCTACATGGTGAACACTTCACTACCGGCGCGTCTGGCCGCGAACCAACGACCGTTGTACCTGTTCCTGTTGAACAAGTGGTATTTTGACGAAATCTACGATGTCGTCTTTGTAAAACCCACCGTCGCTCTTGGGCGTTTCCTGTGGAAACGCGGTGACGGCAACACCATCGACGGATTCCTGAATGGAGTAGCAATGGGCGTCGTACCCTTCTTTACGCGCCTCGCGGGCAAGGCGCAGACCGGTTACATCTTTACTTACGCCTTCTGGATGGTTCTGGGTATCGCGGCTCTTGTCACCTGGATGTCGATCGGCGGAGGCGCGAACTAATGGACAATATCCTTTCCATTGTCACGTTTATCCCAGCAATCGCAGCAGGTATTCTGGCGCTGTTCCTTCATGGCGAAGATGTGGCTGCGCAGCGAAATGCGAAATGGGTGGCTTTGGTCGCGACGACCGTGACCTTTCTGGTCTCGATCGGTATCTACACGGGCTTTGATCCGTCCAACACTGGCTTTCAGATGGTGGAAGAAGGTCAGTGGCTTATGGGCCTAAAGTACAAAATGGGCGTGGATGGTATCAGCGTTCTTTTCGTATTGCTGACCACTTTTATCATGCCGTTGACCATTCTCGCCAGTTGGGAGGTCACAACCCGCGTCAAAGAGTACATGATTGCTTTCTTGCTATTGGAAACCCTGATGCTGGGCGTTTTCATGGCGTTGGATCTGGTGCTGTTCTACTTGTTCTTCGAAGCGGGCCTGATCCCCATGTTCCTGATCATCGGCATATGGGGCGGGAAAGATCGTATTTATGCCAGCTTTAAATTCTTCCTCTATACATTCCTCGGTTCGGTTCTGATGCTGGTTGCGATGGTAGCCATGTATGCAGATGCGGGTACCACTGATATCGAAGCTCTCATGAGCCATCAGTTCTCCTCTGACGGGTTCAGTGTGCTGGGAATTTATGTAGTTGGCGGCCTGCAAACGCTGATGTTCCTGGCATTCTTTGCTTCATTTGCAGTGAAGATGCCAATGTGGCCAGTGCACACATGGTTGCCGGACGCACACGTTCAAGCACCTACCGCCGGGTCGGTGGTGCTGGCTGCGATCCTGTTGAAAATGGGTGGCTATGGCTTTTTGCGGTTCAGCCTGCCGATGTTCCCAGTAGGGTCGGCGGTGATGACCGATCTTGTGCTATGGATGTCTGCGATTGCAGTGGTTTACACCTCGTTGGTGGCGCTGGTGCAGGAGGATATGAAAAAGCTTATCGCTTATTCATCGGTCGCGCATATGGGTTTTGTGACCATGGGTATTTTTGCTGCGAACCAGCAAGGGATCGATGGCGCAATCTTCCAGATGCTGAGCCATGGGTTCATTTCCGCCGCATTGTTCTTGTGCGTCGGAGTAATTTACGACCGTATGCACACCCGCGATATCGAGGCATATGGCGGCCTGGTAATCCGGATGCCTGCCTATGCGCTGGTGTTCATGATGTTCACCATGGCTAACGTCGGTCTGCCAGGTACCAGCGGGTTCATCGGCGAGTTCCTGACGCTCATGGGCGCTTTTCAAGTGAATACTTGGGTAACTGCGGTGGCTGCTACAGGTGTGATTTTCTCAGCTGGATATGCGTTGTGGCTTTACCGTCGAGTTGTGTTCGGCGATTTGATAAAGGAAAGCCTGAAATCGATCACGGACATGAGCGCGCGAGAGAGACTTGTTTTCGCCCCGCTGATCATCATGACCATCCTTTTGGGCGTGTATCCTTCATTGGTGACCGATGTGATCGGGGATACGACTGCAGCGTTGATTTCGAATTATGACACGGCCTTGGCCGCGGCTGAGGCGGCGACCCAGACGGCCGCCTCGCATTAAGGGAGCTTTGGAAACATGATCCAAGCTGATCTAACGATAATTTTGCCGGAAGTTGTACTTGCGGTATATGCGATGGCCGCTCTGATTGGGGCTGTTTATACCACCAAAGACGGACTAGCGCCGGCGCTTATATGGGTCACGGCCGGAATGATGGCGGCTCTGTCTTTCTGGATCGCGACAAACGGCGACGGCACAAACATCGCGTTCAATGGCATGTTCGTAGATGACGGATTTTCCAGGTTTGCAAAGGTGGCGATTCTGTTGTCTGCCGCTGCTGTTTTGGTCATGAGTCAGGACTACATGACGCGCCGCGGTTTGCTCAGGTTCGAATACCCACTTCTGGTTGCATTGGCTGCGGTCGGTATGATGATGATGGTCAGCGCTGGCGATCTGATGTCATTGTACATGGGGCTTGAGCTGCAATCTCTGTCCCTCTACGTAGTCGCCGCGCTGCGCAGGGACAGCGCCAAATCAACTGAGGCCGGATTGAAGTACTTCGTATTGGGTGCCTTAAGCTCCGGTCTTCTGCTGTACGGGGCATCACTGGTCTACGGCTTTACCGGAACAACCTTGTTTTCTGGCATCATCCAAACTGTCCATCATGAAGACGTTTCAATTGGTCTGCTGTTTGGATTGATCTTTTTGATTTCTGGCCTTGCCTTCAAAGTTTCCGCTGTGCCGTTCCATATGTGGACTCCTGATGTTTATGAAGGATCACCAACTCCAATCACCGCCTTTTTTGCAACCGCACCAAAAGTTGCAGCAATGGCATTGTTCGCTCGGGTTTTGCACGATGCCTTTGGGGGCGTGGTTAAAGATTGGCAGCAAGTGATTGTTCTGTTGTCCGTCCTATCCATGCTTTTGGGTGCCGTTGCGGCGATTGGTCAGCGCGACATCAAACGCCTGATGGCGTTCTCGTCCATTGCTCACATGGGTTACGCGCTTATCGGATTGGCGGCAGGAACGGTGTTGGGCATAAAAGCGATGTTAATGTATCTGGCCATTTACGTGACGATGAATATCGGAACCTTCGCCTTTATTCTAATGATGGAACGAGACGGGAAACCGGTCACAAACATCGACGCCTTGAAGCAATATTCCAAACGGGATCCGGGCAAAGCATTGGCGGTACTGATATTGATGTTCAGCCTAGCCGGCGTGCCGCCTATGCTGGGTTTCTTTGCAAAGTTTGGCGTTTGGCAGGCTGGTGTCGAGGCGGGGCTAATTGGCCTTGTGATCGTTTCCGCCATCGCATCGGTGATTGGCGCATTCTACTATCTGCGGATCGTTTTCTACATGTATTTCGGGTCCGATAATGACGAACCGATTGAAACCCACTCATCGCCTGTTTTGTGGGGCGCGCTGATGGGATCGGCTGCACTGATGCTGATCGGAGTTTTTTACCAGTTTGGTATTGAAGGTGCAGCGGCAGCCGCTGCGGCCACGCTTGTCAATTGAATGTTCAGCCAAGAAAGACGCAGGGCCTGGCTGTATAGCTGGGCCTTTTTGACATGAGCGATTGGCCTCAGGGATATGGTCTGCATGTTCTGCAGGAAGTTGACAGCACTCTGAACGAAGCGGCCCGAATTGCGTCTTCCGCTCAAGGCCCTGTTTGGATAATGGCACATAACCAAACTGCGGCCCGCGGTCGAAGAGGGCGCGCCTGGGCCAATCCACAAGGAAATTTGGCTGCGACTTTGTTAATGAGACCGCAAGGCAATCCGGAACAAGCCGCCTTGCGCAGCTTTGTCGCCGCCCTTGCATTGTTTGACGCTTGTGTGGCTGTAACAGGACGGGCATCGGGATTTTCACTAAAATGGCCCAACGATGTTTTGCTGAATGGCGGAAAACTAGCAGGCATCTTACTGGAAAGCACAGGTCAAGCGAACCAAGTGACCCATCTGGCGATCGGTATTGGAGTAAACCTGTCGCAAGCCCCCGGAGCCGATAAGGTCGAGCCTGATGCGTTGCGGCCTGTTTCTCTGCTGTCTGAAACTGGTACTAACGTTACCCCGGAAGATTTCCTGTCCGAGCTTGCCGTCGCATACGCGAAATACGAAACCCAGTTTTCTATCTATGGGTTTGAGCCGATCCGGGCTGCCTGGCTGTCTCGTGCGGCCCGCTTGGGGGAAGTTATTTCGGCGCGTACGACGGCTTCGGAAACAGTTGGAACTTTTGAAACGGTGGACGCGGGCGGTAACCTTGTCCTAAACACCGCCAGAGGTCGCGTCAGCATACCTGCGGCGGATGTATATTTCTGAAGGAGACGCAGATGCTCTTGGCAATTGACTGCGGCAATACCAATACGGTTTTCTCGATTTGGGATGGCGAGAAGTTTCTGTGTACGCTTCGCACCTCGACCCACCATGCCCGCACTGCAGACGCCTATTTCACTTGGTATTCCACCCTTGTGAAACACTACGGTATTGAGGCTGACATCTCCAACGTGATCATCGCGTCGACGGTTCCGCGTGTGGTTTTTAACTTGCGCGTCTTTGCCGACCGGTTCTTTGGATGCAGACCTTTGGTGGTTGGTAAGCCGGATTGCTTGTTGCCGGTAAACCCCCGGGTGGACGAGGGAACAATCCCAGGGCCAGACCGTCTTGCAAACGCCGCTGCAGCGTTTGACCGCCACGGTGGAAATGTGGTTGTGGTCGATTTTGGAACTGCCACGAACTTTGATGTCGTTGCAGCGGACGGGGCATATGTCGGCGGGATAATTGCGCCAGGGGTCAATCTAAGTCTTGAAGCCTTACATCAAGGCGCGGCAGCGTTGCCTCATATCGACATTACCAGACCTGAAAAAGTGATTGGGACCAACACTGTTGGTTGCATTCAATCCGGGGTGTATTGGGGGTATTCCGGGCTTATTGAAGGATTGATATCGCGCATTAAAGCTGAGTTTGGGATGCCGATGAAGGTCATAGGGACAGGTGGTCTCGCGCCATTGTTTGATCAGGCCGATGTTGGCTTTGATGTGATTGAAGACGATTTGACGATGCACGGACTGACCGTGATCCATAGTTATAATAAGGATAATGGCTCAACATGAGCAGTGAAAGACTGATTTATCTGCCGCTCGGCGGTGCAGGCGAAATTGGCATGAATGCATATGTCTACGGTTATGGAAAGCCGGGGCAAGAACGGCTGATCCTAGTGGACTTGGGGGTCGCCTTTCCGGATATGGATTCTTCTCCGGGCGTTGACCTGATTTTTGCGGATATCACGTGGCTCAAAGAACGTGCGGATCAATTGGAGGCGATATTTGTCACACATGCGCACGAAGACCACGTGGGCGCTGTAGCCTTGTGTTATGCAGATCTTGGTGTGCCAATTTACGCTCGTCCCTTCACCGCAAATATAGCCCGGCGCAAAATGGAGGATCAGGGCCACCCGACCGAGGCAGTGCATACCGTGTCTGCTTGGCCAGAACAGACCAAGGTGGGACCATTCAATATTGGTTTTTTACCGGTGTCGCACTCGATCCCTGAAAGCGCTGGCCTTGTAATAGACACTCCGGCTGGTCGCGTGGTTCATTCAGGTGATTTTAAGCTGGATTCGAAACCGGTCGTGGGCGAGCCGTTTGAGGAAACCCTTTGGGCTGAGGTGGCGAAACCCGGGGTAAGGGCTTTGGTCTGTGACAGCACCAATGTGTTTTCCGACCATCCTGGTCGTTCGGAATCAGAGGTTGGTCCCGAGATCGCCAAGCTGGTTCAGGATGCTGACGGCATGGTAATCGCGACAACTTTTGCTTCGAACGTGGCACGGGTAAAAACTTTGGCCGAAGCGGGTCAGAAGGCCGGTCGATCGGTGGTGTTGCTTGGGCGCGCCATGCGACGGATGATCGAAGCCGCAACTGAGACAGGAATATTATCCGATTTTCCCCGCGTAATCAGCGCTGAAGAGGCGGCCGACGTCCCCCGTCAGAATTTGATGCTTATCGTCACTGGCAGTCAGGGCGAAAGAAGAGCCGCCAGTGCGCAGCTGGCCCGCGGGAAGTATCGTGGCTTGGAAGTCAAAGAGGGTGATCTGTTTCTGTTTTCCTCAAAAACAATTCCTGGCAACGAGAAGGGTGTAATCCGCATAATCAATCAACTCAGCGAAAAAGGCGTTGATGTCGTCGACGACAGTTCTGGTCTTTACCACGTTTCAGGGCATGCAAACCGACCAGACCTTGAGAGGATTCATGCTCTTATGGACCCGCAGATGGTTATCCCTATGCACGGTGAACATCGGCATTTACGCGAACATGCCAAGCTGGCTAAGGTTGGCGGACGGACTGGTGTTCTTGCCGTGAACGGAACCATTCTGGACCTGACTGGGAACGCACCTACAGTTGTTGATTACGTTGAAACAGGTCGAACCTATCTGGATGGTACCGTAAAAATTGGTGCTTTGGATGGTGTTGTGCGCGATCGCATCCGCATGGCATTGAATGGCCATGTGACAGTCACAGTCATTTTTGACGAGGACGACGAGCCACTGGGCGAACCATGGTGCGATGCAATAGGTTTACCCGAAATCGGCGCGTCGAATGCGGCTTTGACCGAAATACTGGAAGAGGATCTAAATCAGTTTTTGATGCGTGCTGAGGTCAAAACCTTGCGCGATGATGAAAAACTAGAGGAAGCTTTAAGGCGGATTGTTCGTCAAAGCGCGCGGGTCGAGCTTGGCAAAAAACCCGAAGTGACTGTGGTGATAAGCCGAATGAGATGACGCTATTCAGTCGTGTTGCGGCATCGAGAAACCTTTTAGCTGCAAAAACAGGCTAGCCTCTTCGTTATTCAAAAAGAACGGAACGCTGTCTGGTGGATTGCGGTCCTTGGCGCGTTCAGCAATCTCTGCCAGTACGACCTCGGTTATGAACGGCAGATCAAACTCGCGCGCTTGTCGGATTTTTACCCACTGCAAATGCGATAGCTCGTCTGAGGCATGCGTAAAATCGTCAAGATCCCCCTGAATCGCCTCGGAATCCACCAGAAAAAAACGGGCGTCGAACCGGCGCGGCCGACCTGGGGGTGTGACTGCGCGAAAAACAAACTGCAGTGCATCGGCAGAAGGTCGAAACCCCATGTTTGCAAAGGCTTGCCAATCCTTTGGAGGCTTATCCGGCCACGAACCCGGTTGGCCGAGAACAAGGCCAGTTTCCTCCCAAAGCTCGCGAATTGCGGCAGTGGCCAGGGCATTCTCCAAGCCCTTTTCGGACCTATGGGACAATCGGTTCCGACAAATCTCCGGCAAAGGAGCCGATAGCGGAATATCCGCATCCTCAGGGTCGACGGCACCACCTGGAAAAACGAACTTATTTGGCATAAACGCCGCGGCCGCTCCGCGTTGACCCATCAGGATCGACGGGTCGTCGAACCGGTCCCGTAACACGATTACGGTAGAAGCATTCCGGATCGCGGATTTATCCAAACTCATGCAGATGTTCCGAACCCGTGCATCCGGCGCGCCCATTGATAGGCAACTACAACCCCTTTGAGCCGTGGAAGCAGATACAGCGACAAGGCAACACAGCCAATTGAAAAAGCGATGGCCATTGTCCACGGTTCGGGACGCCAATGTACATAAGAAATGTGCAGTGCCGGGGCAAGCAGATGGCCGACGATCAGAATCGTCAGATAAGCAGGGCCGTCGTCTGCCCGATGGTGAAACAGCTCTTGCCCGCAATGGGTGCATTCATCGCTGACCTTTAGGTAGCTGTGTAATAGTCTACCTTCACCGCAATTGGGGCATTTACCGCGAAAACCTCGGATCAGCGCGGGGCGTGTCGGGCGGTCATCCTCGGCTGTCATGTTAATAGTGTGATCTGTCATAATGATACTCGCGCATTCAGTTGTTCGGGATATTGCGCATTATCGAGCCGTTGGAAAAGGGGGTGCGTCGCTTTGCGGCGGTCGCCTCAAAATAGCATCCAGAGCCGACAACCTAAATGATGCACTTGAGATCCCAAAAAAGTTCGACGGAAATTCGTTCCCTCAGCGTTTTAAAATGTATCAACAATGGCATTGGGCCTGCAAAAGCAAAGGAAATCTGAAATGAAACCTGCAACCATTATTTCAGCAATTGTTCTCTCCGCTGTGGCTGTCACCGGTACAGCTGTACTTGCTAAAGGGTCAAAAGACCGGCAACAGCCGACATTTCAAGAATTGGATGCGAACGGGGATGGCCAAATAACACAAGCTGAAATTGATACACATCGTATGCAACGATTTACTGATGCCGATAGCAACGGCGATGGGCAGTTGAGCTTGGACGAGATGCAAGCCGCTGCGCAGGCCAAGGCTAACGACCGTGTACAGAAGATGTTCGAACGGCAGGATGCAAACAATGATGGTTTTCTCAGCACAGATGAGTTGCCGAAACCGCGCCGTGGCGCAAAAATGTTCGAACGTATCGATGCTGATGGCAACGGTTCGATTTCGGAACAGGAATATGCGGATGCAAAAGATAGAATGGGCCGCAAGCACAAGCGTATGCGCGACAACGACACTGACAGCAACTGATGCAGGATGGAGGATCTGACCTCGTACCTGAATAGGTCGCAAGTCGGGTCCGCTGTTGGACCTGAGCCCAGCGACGAGTCATTGCTGGGCCAGTTCGCCAATGGCGATGCGATGGCGGCGCGCCTTTTGACTGATCGTCTGGGGCCGCGCAGTTTTTCGGTGGCTCTTCGAATGCTAGGTAATCGATCCGAAGCCGAAGACGTAACGCAAGAAGCCATGATGCGCCTTTGGCTAATGGCACCCGAATGGGTGCCGGGGCAAGCGAAGGTCTCCACTTGGTTATACCGCGTGACTATGAATCTGTGCATCGATCAACGGCGACGAAAACGGCCTGAAACTGTTGAAAACGCTCCGGAAGTTCAGGACATCTCTGCCAGTGTTGTGGATCAGATACAAGATGAGGCACGCTCGGATGCGCTGCAGAACGCGCTTGAGCAGTTGCCAGAGCGACAGCAGCAAGCCGTGATTTTACGGCATATCGAAGAGTTGTCTAATCCCGAAATCGCCGGGATCATGGACATCTCGGTAGAGGCGGTCGAGAGTTTGACCGCAAGGGGAAAAAGATCACTCGCCACAATACTGGCCAAGCGGCGTGACGAACTGGGGTACGAAAATGGCTGATGATAATGAGTTGGAAAATCTGTTTGCCCAGGCCCGTCAGGAAAGCTCTGGGATGCCCGATGATTTGGCGGTTCGGATCGAAACCGACGCTGAATTGGTTCGGTTAAAAAGGCTGAAAGCGGCGAAGCGACCTGAATTACGCGCGTGGGGAAAGGTAATTGAAGGTATCGGCGGGCTAAGAGTTCTGGGGGGGCTGGCAGCCGCGTGTGCAGCGGGGATCTGGATCGGCTTTTTTGCTCCTGCCTTTCTACCTGATCCAGCCAACCTCTTCCTGCCGCAAGAAGCGACGTTTTTGATGGCTGAACTCAATTTGGACACCGAGTATCTGGAGGGCACGGAATGAGTGAAATCCCCGTATCAAAGCGCCGATGGATGCCGATCCTCTTAGCGGTCTCATTGGCTGTGAACCTGTTGGTTGTTGGTATCATTCTCGGAACGGCCCTGAGGATAAAGGGAGGAGAGCAGGCAAGGGTGCCGCCCGGCTTTGGGCTAGCGTTGTACCACGCATTGCCAAAAGAGGACCGAAAGGTGCTTAGGGGCGAATTGGCTACATTGCGCAGCAAAGGGTCAGAACGGCGTTCGAAGGATTTTCAAGAACTGCGTAAGGCTTTGCTGCAAGTCCCGTTTGAGCCGGAGATTGTTCAAGGGCTTTTGGATCAACAGGTTCAGGCCACTGCAGATTTGCAGGAGTCTTTGCATCAGGAGTGGCTGACTCAAGTCTCCGAAATGACCGATAGTGAACGACAGATTTATGCCGAACGTCTGGAAGAGGTAATCAAGCGTGGCCGCCATCGAAATGGAAAGCCCAAGAAAAACTGAAGGTTAACTACGCGGCATCTGGCCTAATCTGCACTTGATTGCGACCGGCTTTCTTTGCGGCGTACAGTGCTATATCCGCAGATTTTAATAAATCACCAGCCAGAAATGGACTACCACTTCGATTTAAGCTCCATGGTTCGCACAACCTTAGGCCAATACTGATTGTGACTGGGATCGATAACTGGGAGTCCGGCAATCGAAACGGCTCCGCACATATGCGGTCGCATATCAAGTCTGCTGTTTCCAATGCGTTTTCTTGCGGAACATCGGGAATACATATCAAGAATTCTTCACCACCGATCCTCGCGACAAACCCAGCTTTTTCGACGGTGCGCTGCAGTCGGCCTGCCACTTCGGTCAACACGAGGTCGCCGACACTATGTCCAAACCTGTCGTTGATCGACTTAAAGTGGTCAAGATCTGCGACCATTACGGCGAAACTACGCCCTGAATTCAAGGATTTGCGCGCGATTTGGTCAAGCGCGGACATGGCAAAACGGCGATTGTGAAGCCCTGTCAATGCGTCAGTCAGCGAGTCGGTCAGCCCCTTGCGTAATGATGCGCGCAGCTTGTCGTCTGTCTGCTTGCGGGCTATGTGCCGTTTCAATCGTAGGACAATCTCGTCTGTCTCGAAACCGCCCTGGCACACGGCGTCAGCTCCCCAATCCAACGCTTCGGCAGCCAAGTCCGCATTATCACCCTGCATCACTCCGATCAGCGCCGAATGGCGCGTTGTCGCCCTGGATCGTAAGTCCGACAGAATTGTTTGTCCGGCTGCTCCGGGTCCAAGTTCTACAACAATCGCGTCAGGGGCTGGGGCGGAAAGTATACCCTTCAGGTTGGGTAATGTGTGCGTTGATATGGAGTTGGGCATTTGCTTGGACAAAGCCTTACGCCATGTCGAGTTGGTGCGAGTGCTGTGCGCAAGTAACGCCACCAAACCTGCGGGGGGAGGCTTATAAAAGGCGGTTTGCGGTTCTGCAAATCCAATAGACTTGGGTTCATCATTGATCCGCAACTCTTGTTGTTTCCCACGTATGCGAAGAAGGCTACGGACATGTGCAAGCAGTAGGGTGTCTTTGAAAGGGTATGCCAGGACGTCATCCAAACCGTCGGCTAGCGCCTGAATTCGCGCGGCTTTGTCGTTTTGCTGGGTTATGGCGACAACGGGAATATCTGCAAGAGTTGGATCGCCGGCCAACAGTTTCTTTACGTCCGCTGCTTTGCCGTCTGGCAAAGTTTGCGCCGCCAGAACAAGGTCGGGCTGGCTTCGGCGTAACAAAGTCGGCAGTCCCCTTAGCCTTTCACCTTGAACGACATGATACCAAGCAGCAGTCAACTGCACCTTGAGCATAATGCGGTTGGTAGAGACCCCGTCGAGGACAAGTATCGTGCCTTGCACAGACATTGGCGTTCACCGTTAGATTGCATGCGTTGCCAAAGTCTTTATGAGTCTGGTTAACAAACCCTTTCCAAGCTCAATAACGAGGCGAGTTTATGTCGATCTCTAAGAACTCCGCGGAAACACTGGCCCTGAATGCACTGAGCTGGCTGGTGGGTAACGAAGAGCTTCTGCCGATATTTTTAGGCGCAACAGGAGCCTCGGAACAGGATCTGCGTAACCGAGTTGGAGAGACCGAGTTTTTGGTGTCAGTGCTTGATTTTCTGTTGTTGGATGATTCCTGGGTGGTCTCATATTGTGACGCTAATTCAGAAAGTTATGATCTTCCTGCACAAGCTCGATCCGTCTTGGCGGGCGAATCGGCAATGCACTGGACTTGACAGGAGAGCGTGGCGTGCGAGTTGAGGCGCTCATTTTCGACAAAGACGGTACTCTTTTTGATTTTGCGGCCACTTGGGGTGCTTTCGGTCGCGCAGTACTACTGCGCCTTTCTGAAGGAGATACCAGTCAGGCTGCCAAATTGGGTAAGGTAGTAGGTTTTGACTTTGCGCAGGGCTGTTATCAAGGCGACAGTGTTGTTATTGCCGGAACAGTCAGCGAAGTTGCAGACGCCCTGATACCACATCTGAAGGGCTATGATCATTCTGAACTTGTCGGTATTTTGAATCGAGAGTCCGCGCTGGCCGAGCAGGTACCAGCAGTACCCCTTGGCCCGTTTCTGAGTAATTTGCGTCAGACCGGACTAAAACTTGGGGTTGCTACAAATGACGGAGAAATGCCTGCTGTGCAGCATTTGCGGTCTATGGGCATACGAGACTATTTTGATTTTGTCGCTGGATACGACAGCGGGCACGGATTTAAACCGGGGCCGGGGCAATTGCTTGCTTTTGCCAATCACGTGAAGATCAATCCTTCACAAATCGCTATGGTGGGCGACAGCCGTCACGATCTTGAGGCAGGCAGGGCCGCGGGAATGACCACAATCGGTGTGTTGACTGGCGTGGCTCCGGCTGAAGCTTTGGAACCCTTGGCAGATGTAGTTCTGCCCGATATCGGACACATCGCCGGATGGTTGTCGAGCAAGTGACGACATTAGGGGGAAAATAGCATAATAGGGCCACAAAACCGACATCTGTTGTCGCTGACAGAACGGCCATTTGTCGGCACTTCAGGGCTTGCTTGAACAAAGCAGACCCTCGGAGGACCCAATGGCAGAAACCAGGACATCCCGACGCCGCAGTGGTGGACGCGCAGGAGCCGCCGCGAGGCGTGGCAGCGCAGTTATTGACCAGATGCCATGGAACCCGCCAGTTAACACAGATCGTCCAACCGAACCGCTTGGCCCAGAAGGAATCGAAGCCATTCACGACGGTGCAATGCGCATTCTCGAAGAGATTGGAATCGAGTTCTACAACGAAGAAGCCATTGGTATTCTTCGCGAAGCAGGGTGCACAATCAAGGACTCGAACGTTCGAATGGGGCGTGATTTTGTAATGGAAATGGTGGCTAAAGCTCCATCCAGTTTCACCATTACACCGCGCAACCCAGACCACCAAATCACTATTGGCGGTAGAAATCTGCTTTTCGGGAACGTGTCCTCCCCACCGAATTACTGGGACATGGAGATAGGTAAGAAAGTTCCAGGCACCCGTAGAATGTGCCAGGATTTGCTGAAGCTGACTCAATTTTTCAACTGTATTCATTTCGCAGGAGGTTACCCGGTTGAGCCGGTGGACATCCACGCGAGTGTTCGGCACCTGGACGTGCTCTACGATAAACTTACCCTGACCGACAAAGCCATGCATGCCTATTCACTGGGCAAAGAGCGGGTCGAAGATGTCATGGAAATGGTGCGAATTGCCAGCGGCCTAAGCCACGAAGAATTCGAGGCTTCGCCGCGCATGTACACGAATATCAACTCTACCTCTCCGTTAAAGCACGATCACCCAATGATCGACGGTTGTTTGCGCCTAGCGCGACGTGGGCAAGCGATTGTGGTGACCCCATTCACATTGGCCGGGGCAATGGCGCCTGTTACCATGGCCGGAGCTGTTGCACAGTCCTTAGCCGAAGCATTATGCGCTATAGCTCTGTTCCAATATGTCCGGCCGGGAATTCCATGTGTAATCGGTACATTTACGTCGAACGTAGACATGAAATCGGGTGCTCCTGCATTTGGGACGCCGGAATATATGCGATCGACCCAGATGACCGGTCAGATGGCCCGTTTTTACAACCTGCCGATGCGCTCGTCGGGGGTATGCGCTGCAAATGTACCGGACGGACAATCGATCTGGGAAACTTCAAACTCTTTATGGGTGGCAGTGCAATCAGGCACCAACATGGTCTATCACGCGGCCGGTTGGCTTGAAGGCGGCCTTATAGCGAGTCCTGAGAAGTTCGTCATGGATTGCGAAATTTTGCAGCATATTCAACGCTATATGCAGCCAGAGCTGGTCGCGACCGGACCTGACGATATCGCCTTAGATGCCATTCGCGATGTTGGCAATGACGGGCACTTTTTTGGGATTCAACACACGCAGGACAGATATTCTACCGCCTTCTACCAGCCATTTCTTAGCGATTGGAAGAATTATGAGGCCTGGGACGCGGCCGGTGGTATCTGGACTGCTGAGAGGGCGCATAGAATGTTCAAGGAAATCGTGGGCAGTTTTGAAGCCCCACCCATGGAAGAAGCTATCCGAGAAGAACTGGCTGAGTTTGTGGAACGCCGAAAAGCGGAAGGTGGCGCACCTACAGACTTTTAAGCCGATTCTCTTTGTTTGCCCTGTTTGTGTCACAGGCAAACTGACTGGCATTGTAGTGAATAACTGGCCAACTTTGGCAGTTTGTTAAGTTTTCTGCCGTCAGATCATGCAGTACGCGAAACCTGAGGCTTAAAATGCACGGTCTGATCAACAGGGCGATTCAATCATTCGTCTGTGCCACTTATGGGTGGTCCTGCTGGCAACGTGCGACCGAGAAAGCAAATCTCGGGTTTGTCGAATTCGAGCCTATGCTGATATACGATGCAGATGTGTCGACACGAGTACTGGACGCGTTGTGTGCCGAGCTGAGTCGACCTCAATCAGAATTTCTTGAAGACCTTGGAACTTACTTGGTATCGCACCCGAATATTGAAGGTCTGCGCCGTTTGCTACGCTTTGGCGGCGTGACATATGTTGAGTTCCTGCATTCTTTGGATGACCTTTCGGATCGGGCCCGTCTGGCTTTATCCGATCTAGACTTGCCTGTGTTGGAACTGCGCGAGCAATCTTCGACGGAATATACTTTGCGCTGCTCACCAGGGTTGCCCGGATATTCCAGTGTCATGACGGGGGTGTTGCGCGCCATGGCCGATGATTACGGTGCTTTGGTCATGCTTTCCAATGATGAGGGTCTGGGCGCAAACGATGTAATCTCGATAATTTTGGTGGAAAGTGCCTTTTCTGAAGGCCGACGATTCGACCTTGGGGCCCGAGCGCAATGACACCAATGTCGGATCTGGTTGAGTTGCTGGAAACTCTGTGTCCGATGTTTGTCATTGTCGACGAAACAGGACAAATTCAAAGCGTCGGTCACACGTTGCAGAAGTTGCGTCCAGATCAGCCGATGGCTGAGCGAAATTTTCTTGATATCTTCGAACTCATTCGTCCTAAATCAATAACAACGGTTTCGGGTCTTATGGTGGCTTCTTGCGGCCGGTTGCAACTTAGATTTCGCGATGAACCGCGAACAACGCTCAAGGGGCTAGTCGCTCCGCTGCGGAACCGTTCAGGCGCGGTCATCAATCTGTCCTTCGGTATATCTATCCTAGACGCTGTACGGGACTATGCTCTGACAAGCGCTGATTTTTCCGGGGCTGATCTGGCAATCGAATTACTTTACCTCGTAGAGGCGAAATCAGCCGCGATGGAAGCGTCCCGGTCTCTGAATTTGCGATTGCAGGGCGCCATGTTGGAAGCCGAAGAACAGGCCTATACGGATACGCTTACGGGTCTCAAAAATCGGCGGGCTATGGATCACATGCTGGATCAGCTCATACAATCGCAATCAAGCTTCGCGCTGATGCACCTTGATTTGGATTTCTTTAAGTCAGTAAATGATCGTCTCGGTCATGCAGCTGGTGACCACGTGCTGCAACAGGCGGCGCGAATTATGATGGAAGAAACACGCAGCGACGACACCGTCGCGCGTATTGGGGGCGATGAGTTCGTTCTGATTTTCAAAGGATTGAAAGATCGCAAAACACTGACCGGCATTGCCGAAAGACTAATCGCCAGACTGCGCGAGCCGATCGCATTCGACAACACGGAATGTATTATATCAGCCAACATCGGAACGGCCCTGTCGACGCAATTCAAAACACAGGAATGGGCAAAGGTCCTGAATGCTGCCGATCAGGCGTTGTATGAGGCTAAGAAAAATGGCAGTTCCCGCCACGTTTTCTATGAAGAACCAGCGAAAGCCAATTGAACTCAATTCTCTTGGTAATTGAGTGGAGCAAGGAGACCGATAACCGCGGTTATCGGAATACTTTCCTTCGTTATTCAGCTGATAACTGGTTTAACCTGTCAGCAATGTGCTGTTGAACTCTCGGCAATTCTCCGACAACGGGCATTACATGACCATTGAAACCAGCACGCGCCAGTTCTTGTGGAACGTCTTCAAGAACATGCCCGCCAGTGCAGGCAAAGAACGGAAGGCAGATCGATTTGCTTTCGGTTCCGGCAGCGGCCTCGGCGATCGAAGGTGGCTGTTCGACAAAGCCAGTTCGGATCGATTTGAAAGACCCAAAACTTTTCAGGCGCGATGCGAACTCCTGCGCCACCTTTCCCGGGTTTTGGCTCCGGCCCGACCCATGTGCCGCGATTACCAAATCAACCTCTACCGCCGTCCATTTATTCAGCTCCAAGAACTTGTGAAGCGCGTCCCAGACCAATGCCGGCAATTCTGGATCGACCCCCAATGGATCAAGCACGCTAACATTTCGGGATCCGATCCTTTTGGGTAGGGCGTTGTTCACAAACCAACCCTTGGCCATAAACAACGGATAAATTGTCGCTCCATCGGGAAGTTCATCCAAGCAGTTTTCCAACGCATTCGGAGCGGCGAGCGTGGCAGAATGGACAGAAATATCAGGAGTCAAAACACCGACCGACCGTGCAAACTCGGCCAGTGAAACTTCGGCTGGGGTTGGGTCCGATGGCTGACCATGAGCGACAATGACGGCGTGTGGCATTCGTTAGTTCCGAAAACTGTTCGAGGGGAAGATGTCGCGTTAGCGGGCAGAGTCAATCCGAACAACGAAAAAACGCTTAACCCAAAAGTATCAGCCACATCCAAACGGAAAGAATCGAAACCGCCGTACCCACCAAAACCGATGAAGCGGCTACACGTTTTGCTCGGCCATACATATTGGCAAAAATGTATGCGTTAAATCCAGGAGCCATAGCCGCGTTTAAGACACCGGAGCGGAACAGATCTTGTGGTAACGACAGTGATGTCCCGAACACCCAAACCAGGCTTGGATGCAAAAGCAGCGAAACACTGCAGACAAAAGCGATCGTGCGCAGGTCACCTTCGGGCCGATACATGACCAGAACGCCGCCCAACGCAAACAACGCACCCGGCAAAGCGGCCCTGGTAATCAAGCCCAAAGCTTCATCCAATGTAGCAGGCACTGTAATTCCGGAGAGGTTGACTATGAATCCAAGACCGATCCCCAAGATCAGCGCGTTTTTGAACATGGCAGACAGCACAGATTTAACCATTCGGGCACTGCCGTGACCACGGTTGCGGATCACCTCCATCACCGTAATGCCAACGAGGTAGCAAAACGGAGAGTGAAAGGCGATTATTGCATAATTCCCTGTCAGGTTGTCAGGACCATAAGCACGTTCGGTAATCGGCAAGCCCAAAAGAACGGAATTCGAGAAAAGGCAACAAAACCCGATTGCAACGCAGTCTTCCCATTCCCGGCCAAAAATAAAGCGTGCTCCAAGCATTCCAGCGACAAAGCACAGACCAGCTGCCGTATAAAAGCTTGCTAAAAGCTTGGGATTGAAACTTGTGCTAAGATCGATGTTTGCGATGGCAAGAAACAACAGGCAGGGGATTGCGAAGCCTTGTGTAAACTTCATCAGTCCATCGATGTGGATTTCGCGAAAATACCCGAAATACGTCGCGGCGTAACCCGCTCCGATTACTAGAAAAACCGGTAGGACAACATCGATCAGACTTTGGAACATTAAGTCGTCCTGACTGCGTCTGGCGGCGAATACACTTTCGAGCCTAAACCGGTTGCCGGATCACCATACCGTCATAGGCGGGTGTGATGTAATCCGGAGTTTCCGCCTCGACCGTGGCATAATCCAGATCGATATGCATATTCGTCAATACAGCGTGCTTTGGCCGCAGCTCGTCTATCCAGCCAAGTGTTCTGTCCAAATGGGCATGGGTCGGATGTGGTGATCGTCGCAATGCATCGATGATTAGGTAATCCAGCCCAGCAAGTTCTGAACGTGTGTCGTTATGAAATTCTGCGACATCAGGCAAGTAAGCCAGATCCTTGATGCGAAAGCCGAGCGCATCGATTGATCCGTGATTTACGCGGAAAGGGCTGAATGGAATAGCTCCTCCGGGCCCGTCTATCTGAAAAGGTCCATCAATGGTTTTTAGTTCAAGGATCGGTGGGTACGGCGAACCTTCGGGTTGAACGAAAGCATATCCAAACCGCCCCAACAGATCGTTCTGAGTGTCCCCATCTGCCCAAACTGGAACGCGCGACTTCATGTTGAATACGATCATACGAAGGTCGTCGATTCCGTTCGTATGGTCCGCATGGGAATGGGTATATACGACGCCATCCAGCCGACCGGTGCCAGTATCCAGCAGCTGACTGCGCATGTCCGGAGAGGTGTCGATTAAGACCGAAGTCGTTCCCTCTGGGCTGTCTCTTTCGACAAGCAGCGAACAACGTCGCCGGGTATTTTTTGGATTCTTTGGGTCGCATTCTCCCCAATGCCCGCCCAGTCGAGGTACGCCCCCGGACGACCCGCAGCCTAAGATAGTAAATCGTAATTCACTCATGCCGCAGCCTTGTATCGGGCGGCCTTAGCGAAAAGCCGGTCGAAATTACTCTGTGTCTGAGCCGCAAAATCCGCGTACGAAACACCAAATACCTCGGCAGCGTTTCGCGCCGTGTAAGCTGTGTATGCCGGTTCGTTCCGCTTTCCACGGTAAGGTGGCGGGGCCAGGTAAGGAGCATCGGTTTCTACCAGAATCCGTTCAATTGGGGCGGCGGCAAAAATGTCTCGTAGCGCTTGGCTTTTTGGAAAAGCAGTAATACCGGACATAGACAGGTAGAAACCCAAATCCAACGCTGTCTTGGCAAGGCTTGCAGTGGATGAAAAGCAATGCATCACACAGGTATAGGGCGCATTACGAAATTCTTCGGATAGAATGCGCGCCATGTCATCGTCAGCGTCACGGGAGTGGATGATCAAAGGCAAACCGGTGCGCTGTGCGGCTGCGATATGAATACGCAGTGACTGTTTTTGCACAGCGGCCGAGTCAGCAGTGTAGTGATAATCCAGTCCGCTTTCCCCAATTCCAACCATCTTGGGATGGTGTGAAATTTCAACCAATTCGTCGACACTGACCAATGGCTCTTCTGCAGCGCTCATAGGGTGAGTGCCTGCAGCGTAGAAGATCTGCGCGTGGGCTTCGGCAATGGATCGGACTTTTGGTTCATTTTGCAACTTGGTGCAGATCGTCACCATGCGGGTAACACCCGCTTCGACCGCACGAGAGATTACTTCATCAAGCTTCCCTTCAAAATCAGGGAAATCCAGATGGCAATGGCTGTCGGTAATTTGGGGGGTATCGCTCATCTGTTTTGGCCGGCGGTTTCCTGTATCTTGAACACCGTATCTAGGACCAAAGCGGTGGGGTCAAGGTTCACGGCCTGCCCGTGTCGCATACGGGCGGTGACGGTGGCTGCGACCTCGGCCCATTTTCTGGCCTGTTGCGGCGTACCAGATAGCCGGACAAGTATTTCCGCCTCATTCGGGGCGGCCTCTGGTATTGGGGAGGCGCCCGTTGCTCCGGTTAATGCCAAGCGGGACAGAGCAACGTCGATGAGGTTAAGCAGCAGTTCAAACTGTTCCTTCGCACCACGCTGTGCTGCTGCTTCGGCCAAGGCGAGGGCGCGCTGACGATCCAATCGGGGAAGCGATTCCAATATGCGAGTTAATTCCGCATAAATCTCTAGACCGCCGAGGTTAATCAATCGTACTGCATTTCCGACAGAACCTTCAGCCAGTGCTGCCAAATGATCAGCCTGGTCAGGCATTTCTGCACCAGCCTGCGTCAAAGCAAGCCGCATATCCTCAGGGCTAAGCGGTTTCAATCGCAGAGTGCGGCAGCGCGATCTAATCGTCGGCAATAACCGCGATGGCTGGTGAGAAATCAAAAGAAGGGTCGTACGTGCCGGCGGCTCTTCGAGCATTTTTAAAAGGGCATTGGCGGCGCTGACGTTCATCTCGTCTGCCGAATCTACGATGACAACCCTCCGCCCGCCGTCTGCGGATGTCATTCCGAAGAACCGGCTAAGTTTTCGAATGTCGTCGACAACGATTTCGGAACGCAACCGGCCTTGTTCGTTCACAGTTCGGGTGATGGCTGCCAGTCCGGGCTCTGCCCCAGCAAGAATGCGATGCGAAACCGGGTGATCAGGATCGATATCCAGTGTGTGCACTGGCGGGGGTGCGCCGAAAAGCCCGTCATCATCTCGTGGCGGGGTTGCGAGAAGAAATTTTGCAATGCGCCAGGCAAGCGTTGCCTTACCCGTCCCACGTGGCCCCGTCAGCAACCAGCCATGGTGTAGCCGGTCTGAGTTGAATGCTGCCAGAAATTCCTGCTCCGCCGCGACCTGACCGAACAGTTGCTTAGTCTCACGCGGATGCGGTGCTCCGGTTGCCTGATCTGGGGCTAGGGCATCTTCGGTCATAGATCTTTCGTCACAAAACTCTTGAGACGATATCTTTCACATCGGCAGCGACGCTGTCTACGTCCCTATTGCCATCGATCACCTTGAACCTGTCGGAAAATTCTTTTGCCAACTCAAGAAACCCCGTCCGCATTCGACGCTGCAGCTCTGGTCCGAAGTCTTCGAATCTTTCTTCCGCGCCTTGACGGCTTTTGGCACGATTAAGGCCCATGTCCGGATCCATATCGATGAGTAGGGTAAGGTCGGGTTCACGCCCAATCATAAGGTCGTGCAGCTGATCGACTAGTCCACGCAGATCGCCGCGAGACAGGCCCTGATACATCCGGGTGCTGTCTGCGAACCGATCGCAAATAACTACCTTTCCAGCGGACAGCGCGGGTTCAATTGTACGTTCAAGATGGTCCCGGCGTGCGGCAGTAAACAGAAGGATTTCAGTTTCAGCTGACCAACGGTCAGGGTCCCCCTGCAGGACAAGATTTCGGATTTCTTCTGCGCCGTCTGATCCGCCAGGTTCGCGTGTCAACACGACCTCGCGACCTTCATTGCGCAAAAAGTCGGCCAGCATGCGCGCTTGAGTCGACTTGCCCGAACCATCGATGCCTTCAAAGGTAAGAAACAAACCTTGTCGCGTCACAATTGCCCCAGCGGCGTATCAATGAACTCTTTCAGAACAATACCGCCTACGGCCATCATACGGACGACAAATCCACCCTGATCCACACTATTTGCTGCGAACAAGGGGCGCCGAATTTCCGGCAATCCTTCGGGTTTTATAACTAGCTCAGCTAACTGCTGGCCTTGAACCACCGGTGTATTGATTGGTCCGTCATAGACAATTTCGGCTTCAACATTTTCATTTCCAAGCACAGGAAACAACAGTGTTAGATCTTCTTGTGGAACCAATCCTACGGTCTTTTCCGCCCCCATCCAAAGCTTGGCTTGGGCTATCGGTTCTTCGGCTTTGGCAACTGTCCTCTCGACAAAATTTCGAAACGACCAGTTAACCACGGCCTCAGCCTCCTCTGCGCGACGTGCCGTACTGTCGAGACCGGAAAGCACAAAAATAACCCTTCGGTCACCTTGTTTTGCTGATCCGACAAGACCATACCCAGCCTCTTGCGTATGGCCGGTTTTCAGACCATCCGCGCCAATATCCAGCTTCAGCAGCGGGTTCCTGTTTCGAGCGTTGGATGGAGCGCGCCCGTCAAATTCGTAAACTTCCTCAGCGAACAGAGGGTAGTATTCAGGGAAATCCGAAATTAAACGATCCGCTAAAACCGCCAAATCATGAACTGACATCATGTGCTCAGCCGCCGGCCAGCCATTCGAATTCGCAAAATTCGAATTGTCCATACCCATTTGCTTGGCGCGTTGGGTCATAAAACGGGCAAAACCTGCTTCGGTTCCATCAGGGCTGAGAGCCTCGGCAATGACCACGCAGGCATCATTACCAGATAATACAATGATTCCACGCAGCAAATCTTCAACTCGAACACGATCTTGCGTGTTCAGGAACATGGTCGAACCGCCATAGCTCATTGCGTGTTCCGACACGGGTAGAGTTTCATCCAGTGTGAGACGTCCGTCACGCAGAGCTTCAAAAGCCACATACAGCGTCATGAGTTTCGACATCGACGCCGGCGGCAACGGCAGGTCCGCCTCTTTTGATAGCAATACCGTGCCCGTTTTCTGATCCATTACGAAAGCTGCACGGGCCGTAGTATCAAACGCATGGGCGGGCAGGGCCAGCAATGCTAGGCCAAGTGACAAAGTCGTCGATCGTATCGCTCGCAACATCCTGGCCTCCTGATCTTAGTTGCTTGCAGTGAATGCGTCTGTGAAACCAAGGTCTTTGACATCTGACAGAATAGCTTTGCGCTGGGCTTTGCTATCCGCCGGGCCGACCACAACGCGCCAGACCGTATCGTCATCTGTTTTAAGCTCGCGAACCTGGGCGTCCATTCCATTACGGCGAATTTTCTCAGCGGCACTTTTGGCGTTGGCTTCAACGCCAAAAGTGCCGACTTGGACGAAAGGCTTAGAGAGGGAATTTGATGTCGCAGTTGTTTCAGCAGCAGTAGCTGTTGTTTCGGCCACTGTCGGTTCGCTGGCCTCAATGGCCGCAGCCGCACCCGCTATTGGATCAAGTGGCGTCTCTGTGATTTCGTTGGGATCTTGCTTTTGCCACCATTTTCTCTGGTTCGGGTTCTCTGCGGGCGGCTTGACTTCGGGGTCTGCCAGCGCTGCTGTCTGGTTTGCCGACTCGGTGGGTCGGTCCACTGCATCCCCACTTGCAGTCGCTGATCCGGAGGCCACGTCGGTTTCTTCAACGGGTTTCTTCTGCCACCATTTCCGCTTTTCCGCTGTTTCTGTCAGAGTTTCTGCGTCAGGTTCCGCGGCAGCGGCGGTTTGTTTTGGCGCTGTTTCAGTATCGGTTTCTGCCCCGTCAGAGCCAGAAACGACCGCGCCAGCAGCAGCGCCGGCTGCCACGGCTGTCGCTCCAGCCTGGTCCGTTGGCTTTTTCTGCCACCACTTTCGCTTGGATGTCGTGGCCTCAGTGTCTTCAGAAGTTGCTGAATCGTTTTCGGCTACTTCTGTTTCGGCGCTCCCATCGACTTTCGGTTTTTCTTCTGCTGGCGCAACTTCCTTTTGTTCGCGCCGCAATGCCACAACTTTTAAGTTGCTGGGCGAACCAGCCAACATGCCCAATTCATTCGCTGCCGACGATGACACCTGGAGCGCCGGTCCGGGAAGATTTCGTTCTCTGCGGAAAAGGGCACCAGTAACCGTTTTATTGTTGGTGGTATTTTTGATCACGACACGCTCTGGTTGGTCCACGTCAGGATGTGCAACCCAAATGCCACCTAATGACGGGCGTCCATCCCATAATCCGGACTCGGTAACCTGAAACACATCCGGGGCTTCGACGTCGCGCTGCGAACCCGACGCAGGCTGCGGAAACAACTCGACTGTTTGGTCATTCTCAGCAGCATCAGTTTCGTCGCCCGACGCTGCCGCGCCCTGCAAATCAAAACCTTCTTCACAACCGGAAAGTGCTAATAAAACGGCAGTAAGAACCGCAAGCCGCTGCGGTCCAAAGCGTGTACCCTTCGCTCGCTTCATTTTTTCATCCCTTGCCTGACTTGGCCATTCTGGCCGCGCCTCTCCGCTGGTTGGCTGGTTCTGGTGCCAGTCTCAATGCGGTCTCTTCACCGATGATAACCTGTGGAAGGCGTCATGGAAAGACATCTGCTGCAACTTAGGCAAGATTTCCCGCTTTATGGGTTGCCTCTGGCCGCAACTGGCCTTAGACCCGGCTTCCAAGCGGGGAGGTGGCAGAGTGGTCGAATGCGGCGGTCTTGAAAACCGTTGAACGTGAGAGCGTTCCCAGGGTTCGAATCCCTGTCTCCCCGCCACACACCCAATTCATCGTAAGACATTAATGTGAGTTCCGGATTTTGTCCCGTTATTCCGGGGACTTGCGCCGTGTTCCAACGAGCGGGGACGCCACCCGGAGACGGTATTTCTCGTATTCCCCGCTGCGTCTCTGCACGGCTTAAACCGGGGGTCGGTTTTGCCCCGGAATTTCCCTGCCAGCAGGGAATTTACAGGGAATTTTCTCCTGTTGGCGCCCTTTGAGCTGTCTCTGGCGCAGATATTTCTCACTGGATCAATGGGTTAGGGTGCAATTCCCTGGGGTGTCGAGCAGGGAATTTGCAGGGAAATCTGCACGAGGGGTTCAGGCGTGATCAGGAAAACCCGTAAAGCCGGTCCTGAAGGTCCCAATCGAGCGGAACAGGTCGGTCCAGAATGCGTTTCAATGTGAGCTCTGACGGCTGTGTGCCATCACGGATCGCAGCCTGGATCTTCGGTGAAAGAAAGGCGAGCTGGCCGCGGGTGCGAATGAACACTGTCTGATGACCGGCATTGTGTGCGACGGATTTAATTGGATCACCATTTCGCAGGCCCGCCGCCCAGTGATGCGCGTCCGCAAGCGTGCGCAGAAGGATTCGGTCCGGTTTTGGAGCCGGGGCGCCGATTGCCAGTTTCGCCTCGACGCCCCGTCGGCGCAGATGAAACGGCGCGGTGATCTCCAGCAGGTCTGGGGAAAGATCGGTCTTCGATATTCTGAGAACGCCGGCGAGCGTTGCTGTATCCAGTTTGAGCGTGATGGTCTTTGCGACGATACCGCGGATCAGCAGGCGACGCAGGAGATCTGGTGCTTTTGTGCCCAGTTTCGACACCAGCGCATTGGCGCGATCTTCCAGCGCTGGGTCGTTGCGCAGATCCGGCGTTGCGCGCAACTTGTGTTGTTCTGCCGCCTGTTCGAGATGTGCGGCGATCGCAGAGGCCACCGCTGACTCCAACTTGCGTCCAGGCAGGCGCCAACCGGTGGGATCGGGTCCGTTGCTGATCAGCCGGTTGGAGACATAATAGGGATGGCGTTTACCAGCCTTGATGCAGTGGGTCGGGGTTAACCGGTCACCGGTCTCATCCCGGAGCTTGCCGGTGAGCGGAGCGGCGTCCGTCTCGGTCTTGCGACCCCGCCGGCGCCGCGATGCCGCCTGCAGCTTCTCCTGGACCCTCTGCCACAGGTCGGGACCGATGACGGCAGGGTGCCGCCCGGGCCAGGTCTTCTCCTTGTGGCGGATCCGGCCGAGGTAGACCGGGTTCGTGAGGATCTTGTGAATCTGGCCAGTGGACAGAGGACCACCGCCCTGTTCCCGACCCGAACGGAACTGATGACGCTTGGAGCGCAACCCCATACGAGCGGCCACGCGTTCGACATCCGTGATCTTGCCGTGGTGGTCGTAGAGTTCGAACAGTGCTCGGATCGTCTTGGCCTCCATAGCATTGACGACAAGCGCCCGGACCTGTTTGTCGGGATGCGGATCATAGCCCAGCGGCGGCACACCTCCCATCCACATACCCAGCTTCTTCGACGCTGCGATCTTGTCCCGGATTCGCTCAGCGGTGACCTCGCGCTCAAACTGGGCAAAAGACAGCAGCACGTTGAGCGTGAGCCGCCCCATGGAAGATGCGGTGTTGAAGGCCTGGGTCACTGAAACAAACGAACAGCCTGAGGCCTCAAAGCGTTCGACCAGACGGGCGAAGTCGGCCAGTGAGCGCGTCAAGCGGTCGATCTTGTAGACCACCACCATGCCGATGCGGCCCGCGTCGATCTCAGACAGCAGTTGGGTCAGGGCAGAACGATCGAGGGTTCCGCCCGACACTCCGCCATCGTCAAAGCGGGTCCGGGCCAGCACCCAGCCTTCGTGCTTCTGGCTGGCGACATAAGCCGAACACGCTTCGTACTGTGCATCGAGCGAATTGAAGTCCTGGTCCAGACCGTCTTCTGAAGACTTACGGGTATAGATTGCGCAGCGGATCTTCGAAGGGGCCATCAGCGCCCGTCCTTCAAGCCGAAGAAACGGGGGCCCGACCACCGGGCCCCGGTGATAGCACGCGCCGCAGCAGAGAGGGATCGATACACCTCGCCATTCCAACGATACCCGTGATCCAGAACGTCAACAGCGTGGGTCACGCCGTTCCACTCGCGCAGCAGGCGCCCGCCGGGCTTGAGTGTCGGTGACGACGGCGTTGGAGCTGCCGCGACGCGGCGGTTGAGATCGGTGTCAAATCCCTTGGGCAATCCACCATACCTGCGCGCCTGGACTTCGAAGGCGAGGAAGCGGCGCAGAAAGGACTGGCTGAGCCCCTTGGGGACAGGGGGGCCAAAGAGCGTGTTCCAGGCGGCGATCAGCGCCGCACGGTCCATCGCTTCGATCTCGCTGATTGTGGGATCGGTCATGTCGCGGTCGGCTCCGCGGTGATCTTGTAGGTTGCGGTTCCACCATCGGCATCGGGCGGCAGGCGGTCGATCTTGTAACCGGCCTTGCGCAGGGTGCTGAGCGCGGCGCGCACCGAATGGGGTTGCCATCCGGTGGCTTTCTGCAAGGCAATCAGATCGGCGCCAGCCTTGCGGGTCAGCATGCGGCGTACGAGCGCCGACTTGGTCTCAGGCTTCGATTTGGTTGTGAGATTTGGCATCCTGGTTTCCTCGGTTTTACGGGCCGGCACCCTGCCGGTCCTACCGAAGTACGCCCGGACCCCGGGCGTGAGACCAATGACGCTCTGTTCGGAACAGAAGTCCAGTCGAAAGAGCGCGCGGGCTTATTCCCCTTCTAAGCGTTTGTCAACCAACGATAATTATCCTTGACGCAGGGGGTTCTTTGGCGCAATGTGATGCCAACCCGTCGCAGAAGGATGCTTGCGACCACCGACCCGTAACCCAAGAGGTGCGCAGAGTGTCGGCTGGTGTAACAGCTCCCAGCGATGTATCCCCAGCCTTTCTCTCGTGCCTCGGCCCAAGCCAAGGAGGCGCGGCTGTGAAAGATCAGGAAAACTCCAAGCCCGACGCAGCAGATGTCGGCAATCAAGCGACTGCAGGTCCGTCAGGCGACCCGCAGGTTGTGCTCCAGAACGACCCTTTTCGTGAATTCCTGTTTATTTGGATCGCGGTCAACCTTATCGACGCGGCGCCTCGACGTGTGCGTCGCGGGCTTAAGGATCAGGAAGATGCAGTTCTGCGAGCGATCGAGAGGTTCGGGTTCCGGATCCCGATCCTGGTGCGAAGCAAACCGGGAGGTCAGCGCTACGAGGTGATTGATGGACACGTCCGCCTTGCGGCGGCCCGCCGCCTGGAGGCAGGCAAAGTACCTTGCATCCTTGTCGACGATCTGCCCGATGTCGAAATCCGTCGTCTCACCCTGTCGCTCAACAAACTGCAAGAGACCGGCGTGTGGGATGCCGAGGGTCTGCGTCTTGAGATCAACGAGATCATCGAGATAAGCGGTGAGATCGAGATCCCCGGGTTTGCCATTCCGGAAATCGAAGCCATTCAGTTTGGCACGGGTGAGACCGACCAACCAGACTCCGACGATGATATCTCCGGGTTCGCGGGGGCCCAGACAAAACCCGTCAGCCAATCCGGGGATAAGTGGCGCCTCGGAGATCACGTTATTTTTTGCGGATCGGCGCGGGATGGGGACAGGCTGGCGGCCGTGCTCGATGGCGCTCTGGCCGATGTTGTGTTCGCAGATCCGCCCTATAACGTGAAAATAAACGGCCATGTGCGCGGGGCAGAGCAAGGCTTTGAAGAGTTTGCCGAAGCCTCCGGTGAGATGAGCCGTGAGGTGTTCACGGACTTCCTTTTTGAATCCCTCGGCAACGCTTCGACCGTTCTGCGACCGGGCGGTGTCTTGTTCGCGTGCATCGACTGGCGCCATGTCGGCGAGATGGAGGCAGCGTTGCGCCGGCTCGGTCTCGAACCGGTTAACTTCTGTGTCTGGGTCAAATCCAACCCTGGCATGGGCAGCCTCTACCGCTCCCAGCACGAGCTGGTCTTTGTGGCACGGAAACCGGGGCAGGGACATCTCAACAACGTACAACTCGGCGCATATGGGCGGAACCGCTCGAACGTCTGGCACTACGCTGGGGCGACCGGCGGTGCCAAAGATACCGATGATGACTTTGGGGTACATCCAACGGTCAAGCCAATCCGATTGGTCATGGATGCGTTGCTGGATGTGACCGCACCCGGGGATCTGGTCGTCGATCCGTTCCTTGGATCCGGCACGACGCTGCTCGCGGCTGAGCGCACGCGCCGACGTTGCGTCGGTGTCGAGATTGAACCGGGATATGTCGATCTGGCCATTCGCCGATGGCAGCAGATGACTGGTGGCACTGCTGTGCATGCAGAGACCGGTGAGCGCTTCGACGAGAGCGTGGCGCGAGGTGACAACAGCATCGCGCCTGAAACTGTGTCCCAACCGGAGGACTTCTGATGAGCAGTTCAAACGGGAGTAAAAAGTCTGAATATGAGGTCGGTTACGGCAAGCCCCCCAAACACGCGCAATGGCAACCGGGCCAGTCCGGCAATCCAACCGGCAAAAAGAAGAAGGACGAGTCCTTGCTCGAAAAGGTTAAAAAGCTCGGGGGTGAAGAAATTGTCGTTCACAAGGGCGGACAAAAACAAGTCATCAGCAATCTTGACGCAGTGGCGCATGCGCTGCTCGCCAAAGCGCAATCCGGTCATATACCAGCGATCAAGATTTTGATCGATCTCAGCGGTGAGGAGGCTGTCATGGCGGCCGGCGCTATGGGGTACGACATCACCCCGGCCGATCTCGCTGTTCTTGAGATAGAGGCAGATTGGCAGGCGCTTTTGGAAAAAGCGAAACTTGACGCGGCAGCGGCCGTCGACGAGGCGGAGGAAGGGAGCATCGAAGATGACGAACCAGATACAGCCGGCTGACGCTCTGATCGCCCGCTATCGCACGAACCTCCTGGCCTACGTCTGCCGTGCTTTTGCGGAACTGCGGCCGGGCGTCGCGTTGCATATGGGCCACCACCTGCGCGCCATCTGTTACGATCTGGAATTGATCGAACGTGGAGAGATCAGGCGGCTTCTGATCCTGATGCCACCCCGACATCTGAAGTCGGTTTGTGCGAGCATTGTGTTCCCGGCATGGGTCCTGGGTCGGAACCCCGCGGCGCGCATCCTCTGCATGAGCTATGGCATCGACCTGGCACGGAGATTTAGCCGCGACAGTCGCCTGATTTTGAAATCTGAGCTCAGTCGCGCCGTTTTCCCTGAGCTTTCGCTCGATCCCAAGCGCATCTCACTTGATGAAATCTGCACAACGCAAAACGGGTTTAGGCGCGCCACGTCCTTCGGCGGTCCGATCACCGGGCAGGGCGGGGACATCATCATTGCCGACGATGTCAGCAAGGCTGAGGAGGTTGCCTCCGAGGCGCATCGGGACAAGGTATATGACTGGTTTAACGGCACTGTCATGACGCGCTTCGACAACCCCAAGAATGGCGCTGCTGTCCTCGTGGCTCAGAGGTTGCACGAGGATGATCTTCCTGGCCGTCTCATCGCTGACGGTGGATGGCACGTGTTGGAGCTTCCGGCCATTGCAACTGAGGACAAACTGATCCCAATTCAAAATGATGTGAATTGGGATCGCAAGAAGGGCACGGCACTCTTGCCCGATCACATGGATTTACCTGAGCTCGAACAGAAACGCCGTGAAATCGGTTCGCGGGCGTTTGAGGCCCAGTACCAACAACGGCCTGTCCCAGCCGGCGGCAACATCATTCGGCCGGAGTGGTTCGGCGCTGCGCCCGCCAGCCTCCGCCGAGCAGATTATGAGGCTGTTGTCCAGAGCTGGGACCCGGCCTTTGTCCCAGGGGAGTCGAATGATTACTCTGTCTGTATTACCCTTGGACTCATCGCCAATTATATCGACATTCTGGATGTTCATCGCGCTCAGTACCTCCAGCCCGACCTGTTGCGTGCGGCAGTCAAGCTCGAGCAATTGTGGAAGCCCAATCTGATTGTTGTAGAGGGAGATGGAGCGGGACAGGGTGTCTTTACGCATCTGAACCAGCGTTATCCGCAGCTTGTCAGAGGCCTGAAGACGGGTGGAAAAGGCAAAGATCAGCGGATGTCCCTTCATTCGCCCACCATTGAGCGCGGTGAGGTTCGTATTCCTTCGTCGGCACGGTTCCGGGAAATCTTCCTCGCCGAGTGTGCGGCTTTCCCAAACGGCAAATACGACGATCAGGTCGACAGCCTTTCCCAAGCGCTCTTTGCGATCAGCCTCCGGCTCCCACAGCTTCGGCATTGCTCAAGATATAAGGGGTAAGGGCGAAGTCGGGGCATAAATGGTCTAGCGCAGGATCCTATCGACTTCCGGATTTTCCGACTGCTTGGGGTGTGCCTGACACTTGGCCACAACTTCTGGCAACCACAGGGGTATGGGTACGTATTGCGGATCTTGATACAAGCGTGGCTTCAGAACCCCTTGTGTCTGCTTTGGCAGCGAAAGCCGTCATCCGACAGTTTTTGTCAGATGACCGCCTTGAGCCCAGAACGGCCGCTCAATCAGGCTTTGGCAGCTGCGCTGCAGCGAATGGCCGCTCAAATCCCAAGCTACGCGCTGTCCTTCTCCAAGAATACTAGACGCTTTACAGACCTAGCGACGATTAGATTGAAGGCGTCTGATTGCCCTCTTTTCCACTTAAGCAATATACTGAGGGAAACGCCAAATCCAGCGCTACCCTCCGCAAATAAGATTGGCTGATTATTGGTCGGCTGGATATGGGAAATCTCGCCCTAGGACCTCGCTCGCCTCCTCGTAGACGCCTCGCAAAACGTCATCGACACCGTCCCAGCGACCTCCAGCAATGAAATCAGAATTTGTCTGGTTTTCCACAGGTACTCCTGTCGCATCAGCATAGTTTTGTCGGTCGTTTTCGCCAGGAAGCTCAGCGGGGCCAGAGAGCGGTGGCGCCCATACCGCCTCTTCTACAACTGCCATCCGCTCGGTGATTTCGTCCTTGGTCACGTTCCAGACCATGAAGTCTTCGGCGAGGCTCAAGGGGCCGTCATAGGTTGTCCGGATGCGCTCGTAGACCGCAGCCGTGGTGTCAAAATCTTTAAAAAAGTGATAGGCGACCGCCATGCGCGGCTGAACTTCCTGCATCACCTTGCCGAAGGCTTCAGGTGCGGTATGAATTTGTGTGCCGACCACCAAGGCTTGCTCGGGCGTGAACTTCAATTTACCGACGAGATCAGGGACCGCAATAAAGCACTCGTGGATCGCGATATCCGCATCCTTTGCGTATTCAAGGAACCATTTGTTCGGGTAAGTGTCAGAACCATACACGAACTTTAGATCGTTCCATTCAAGGCTGAAACTAACCGCGCCGTCGGTCGCGTGGATCGCCGGAAAGCTTCGGATCGTGACCCCGTTTTCCTCATAGATTATAGCATTCTCGCCAAGATGATCGAACTCCGTGACTTCAAGCTGGAAGCCCCGCCAATCGATCATTCCAACGCGACCAGCAAGGTCCCAAGTGTACATCTGCTTCATGCCTTCGATGGCATGCGCCGTGCCGAGTTCAGGGATCGGTCCACTCGGTCCCCAGACTTTCAGCGAGGTCTGTCGGCCCATGATCGCGCCACCGATGAACATATCACCGAGAGATCCGAAATGGTCAGCGTGCAAATGCCCGATGAAAATCTTGTCAAGGTAAGTATACGGGATTTGCAGCGAAGAGATCCGTTCCGCTGAACCGGAGCCAATGTCAAAGAGGAACTTGTCGCCATTGCCTAGCTCCACAAGGAAACAAGCTGCGGCTTGTTTCATTCGTTGGGTCGGCATTCCGGTGCCGCAGGCGATCACGCGCATCTCGTCGGGCGCAAGGTCTTCCGTGTTCGGATAGTACGTTTCGCGTGGGCGATCTCGAACCATCGTGGGCGAGACCTCGGGTTCGTCAGCAGTGGTTTCCTGCGCGTACGCGGCCGAAATTAACTCGATTTCATTTGTGCCGTTGGTGTAAACCGCCGTCAGAATGCCCGTGCTTAGCGCACCTCCTAGAACCCCAAGAATCATTGCATTTCGGGTTTTCATTTCTGGTGCCCTCCCATTCTCCGCGGCATGTAACATCGGCATCAATCGCGCCTTGGAAAAATGCTAACATAGCTATACTATTGCGTCTAGATAATCGCGTACAATTGAGTTGAATTACCGATGAGAGAAAAAAACAAAGTCTCACGCGGCTTCTCAAAGAATGACTGGCTTGAAGCGGCCCTCGAAATGATGGGCGAAGGCAGCCTGGCCGATCTAACAATCGAGAAATTGGCTAAGCGATTGAATGTTGCCAAAAGTGGTTTCTACTGGCACTTCAGAACTCGCCAAGCATTGCTAGACGCCCTCCTGGAGTATTGGGCGGAAGACCTGACTCAGATTATTACTGAGAACAACGAGCTGCTGTCGATGGAGCCGAAGGCCCGGTTGCTTAAGACAGCAGAGGCAATTCTTCGCTACGATCTCGCAAGGCACGAACTCGCTGTTCGGCATGCAGCCGAGAAGGACGCTAGGATCGCGGCAATCGTTAAGCGTGTCACCAACTTTCGGCTCGATTTCGTCCGGCAGGCGTTGGCAGAGTTGGGCTTCGAGGGCGACGACTTGGAAATGCGAGCGATGCTTTTTGTCGGCTATCACACTTGGGAGCACGCGACATTCAAGGCCATGAACAAAGAGCGTCGCAAGGAACTAATTCAAATCCGTATCGATCTCCTAACAAACAGTTCGAATACCTGACTTAGATCGCTACTCTTAGTCTACTTTTACGGTTTACCTCAGTCCAATAGATATTGGCCAATGGACACGCCTAATCACAAACCGGTCAACACAGGCTAACCGAAAAAACGACTACAAAGTCCGCTGTGCGTTCATTCAATTGTGAGTCTGGCGCTGCATTGCAGCTAACGGCCGCTTAGTCCCGTGTGGATGGCTCCTGCAAAGCAAGACATTTTTGTGAGGGGTGTGTGGTCAGAAGCGGTCTTGTGTCCGGCCTGTTTGCGCGGTGCGTCTGACCGCTGGCCCTGATGGGTT